>NZ_WBSX01000001.1 GCF_009823375.1 Francisella noatunensis subsp. noatunensis
GTGCTATTGTAACAATGGTCGATAGAGCTAGCAGATTTACTATTTTAGCCAAGTCTATAGATAGAACAGCTAATTCAATCAATAGAATATTGTACAAAGTATCTAATGGTCATAAAATATTAACAGCTACATTTGATAATGGTAAAGAGTTTGCTAAACATAAGAAGCTAACTAGCAAGACTGGCATCAAAGTATTCTTTGCTGATCCATACAGTCCTTGGCAAAGAGGTACTAATGAAAACATGAATAGGTATATCAGACAATTTATACCTAAAGGTACTAACTTTAACAATATATCTCATCAATACATTAGAAGTTACAGATAGACTTGAATAATAGACCTAAGAAATGTTTAAATTACTTGACACCTAATGAAGTACATTTTGGTATCTCTATAAACATTGAGAATACAATCTAGCATTTATAAAAATGTTGACAATATAGCTCCATTTGAGAGAATTAAAACATATTTATGTTGAATCAAATAAATCATTGTATATAGTTGCTTCTTGTTTTTAGCCATATGTTTTTGTGTCTGATGTGTCGAGGGTGCTTATACATGTTTATCGAATAGGATAGTAAGATGATAAAAAGGTATGACGTAGCAGAAATCTCAAAGATTTGGGCAGATGAAAATAAATATGCAAAAATGCTTGAGGTTGAGTTAGCAATTCTTGAAGCTTTAGAGGACAAAATGGTTCCTAAGGGTACGGCAGCTGAGATTCGTGCTAAAGCAGAGATTAGACCTGATAGAGTTGATGAAATCGAGAAAGTTACCAAGCATGATATTATAGCTTTTTGTACTTCAATTGCTGAGCAATTCACTGCTGAAACTGGTAAGTTTTTTCATTTTGGTGTTACATCTTCAGATATTATCGATTCAGCTCTTAGCTTACAGATCCGTGAGTCAATGGAGTATGTTGTTAGAGACTTAGAGTCTTTATGTGATTCATTATTGGCAAAAGCTCAAGAAACAAAAGAAATTATCACAATGGGTAGAAGTCATGGTATGTTTGCAGAACCTATGAGTTTTGGTCAGAAGTTTTTAGGAGCGTATGTTGAATTTAAACGTAGGCTAAAAGATCTTAAAGAATTCCAAAAAGATGGTTTGACAGTACAGTTCTCAGGTGCGGTAGGTAACTACTGTATTTTAACTACAGAAGATGAGAAAAAAGCCGCTGATATTTTAGGTTTACCTGTTGAAGAGGTATCAACACAGGTTATCCCAAGAGATAGAATCGCTAAGTTAATATCTATTCATGGACTTATTGCTTCTGCTATTGAGAGATTAGCAGTAGAGATTAGACATTTACATAGAAGTGATGTTTTTGAAGTTTATGAAGGTTTTTCTAAGGGTCAAAAAGGTTCTTCAACTATGCCGCATAAGAAAAACCCAATTTCTACCGAGAATTTAACTGGTATGGCAAGAATGTTAAGATCTCATGTGTCTATAGCATTAGAAAATTGTGTACTATGGCATGAAAGAGATATTTCTCATTCTTCAGCAGAGCGTTTTTACTTACCAGATAACTTTGGTATTATGGTTTATGCTTTGCGTAGAATGAAAAATACAATCGATAACCTTGTAGTTCAAAAAGATATTATCGAAGATACAGTAAGAAGTACGAGTGCTTATTTATCAAGCTTCTATCTACATTTCTTAGTAGCAAATACACCATTTATGCGTGAGGATTGTTACAAAATTGTTCAGCAAGTTGCTTTTGATCTTAAGCAAGGTGAGTCATTCTCTAAGAACTTACAAAAAGTCATGCAAGATGAGCATAGTATTATTTTAGATGTTCCAGAAATGGATTTTGAGGGTATCAAGAAAACTTATCTAAAAGAAATTGATCATGTTTTTGCAAGGTCAATCAAAGTTTAGAAATGGTTTGTAACCGGTTTCAAATTATCTCTTCACTGTAAATATATATCTTTGCTGGATGTCGATGTAGTATCATTACATAAAATTAATATCCTAGTGTAGACATTATTTAAAACAATATTATACTAAAGTAGTATATTTATTATTGATATTGTCTTCTATTTATTATGCTGTATAAACAAATTAAAACGGTTTTGAAAATTCCTAAGCATACTGTATATACACTTGTTATATAGTTTGTTATTAGGTTTTTTATCACTCACAATTCCTGTTTCAGTTCAGACATTGGTTAATCTGGTCGGCGTTAGTTTGTCTATTAGGCCAGTTATATCGTTGATAACTATTTTGTTTATCCTGCTAACTGCGGCTTTTTTTGTGAGGATTTTTCAACTAAAGCTTGTTGAGGATATCCAAAGGAAAATCTTTGTAGATGAAGTGCTACGAGTAATAACTGCTATCTATCGAGTTGATTTTAATAAATTAGATAAGATAAATGTTCGCGAGAAAATTAACAGGGCTTTTGAACTTAAGTTTTTGCAAAAGTCGGTATCAGTTATTTTTATAATCCTTTTGGATATATTCTTATAGACTCTTTTTTGTGTAATTATTTTAGCGTTTTATCATCCATTATTTTTAGTCTTCGATATTTTATTGATTACTTGTATCATACTGTCAATATTTGTGCCGATGAACGCTGGGTATAAAGCAGGACTTAAAGAGTCGAGTAATATTTATGATATTGTTGACTCTCTTGAAGAGAAAACAGCGGAGTTTTTATCATTTAAACAACGACCTCTAAATAATTCTATGAAAAAGGTCGATACCAAACTATGTAACTATTTAGATGCTAGATCTAATTTCTTCGGTGTTGTCTTTAGACAACATGTTTACATAGGTTTGACATATATATTCATAAATATTCTATTATTAGGTATCGGTAGTTATCTTATCATAAATGGACAATTATCTATCGGACAGTTGATTGCTGCAGAGCTTTTGGTCAATATAGTTTTACTTGGATTACTGAAGTTTAGTCAATACTTATATGACTGTTATGGCTTTCTTGTTGCAGTGCGCAAGATTCTAGATTTATTGGAGATTTCTCAAGAAGATAAAGTGCGTGCAGAGCATAAAGAGGCTAAGCTGACTGATAATGTTGTATCATTGGATGTTGTATTGGCAGATGATGAGCAAAAGTACACTTTTGATTACACTCAAAATCAGTTTTATGAACTTTGTTTATCTATAAATAGCGCACAAAAGCTTCTAGATTCATTCTTTGATGATGATTCTCTTGGAGTAATAAAATTAAATGGAGTTTGTCTGACAAACTACTCGAAGCAAGAAATTAGTGACAAAATCCATATTGCTAGTGGTATAGAGGTCATTGCTGGTACTGTGCTTGATAACTTATGTGAGAGTGATTTTTCTCAAGAGAGACTTGGGTATCTAAGTGAATTATTAGATGTTTTCGGTGTTAATTTTCTTGAAAAGCATTTTGAAAAAGAAATTGACTCACAAACTATCAAATACAATTTAGAGTTTAATACGATGGTAGTATTAAAGATGAATTTGATAAGAGCTATTTTAAAACAACCTAAGCTATTAAAAGCTAGATTGTATTCTCAATGTTTATAGAGATACCAAAATGTACTTCATTAGGTGTCAAGTAATTTAAACATTTTTTAGATTATATTGTATTGAACCATTATATTGTAAATTATCAGAATAGAAGTTTATATCTATAGTTGAGTTATAATCTACAAATTTATCATTGGTATATTGTCCAACATTGGTATACTGATTTGCATCCAATACTTGGCTATTTATAGCTTTTCCAGTACTGTTTCCCGGAGATATACTGAATGATATTGGGACTGAACAGTTATTTATAATAATTTGTGATCTTGCATCAGCGTAACATAATTCAGTTAAGGACGAGCTTAACGTTAAAAAAACAGACTGAGCTTTTTCTTTTTCATGTCTATAAAAAATAAACTAAATAATAGTAATACTTTAGCTTAGTGTTAACTCAGTGACTATATGTATACAGCAATGTCTATAGTGAAAGTATTCATATGCTTGTTGTTGTATAATTTTTGATATGAATACTCTGGACCTATTAAGACATTGTTGTCAAAATATGCACGTTGAGTTGATAAAATTAGCTGGTTTTTGATTCCAGATGGAGATTGACCAAATAGCAGTGGAGATGCTGGTAATGACATCGGTATATTAGCAGAATTATATGTCTGCCCATATGATACACCAAAGTTTGTGTTTCTTCCGCCAAGTTCTAATGAATAGTTTGCTGCAGCATACCAGCCTCCAGCCAAGACATTTTGATTACTACCGTTAAAGTCTTTTCTATTTGTGGTACTTGCCCAACCTGTTCCTAGGTTTAAAAAATCGCCACCTATAGTGTAAGTTAGGTTACCATTAATATTGAAACTACCTATATTGTCACTTGAAGAATTTTGATTCTCCAGAAACTTACTAAAAGAAACATTACCAGCTCCTGCAATATTAAATACATAGCCTGTATTAAAGCCAACTGCCAGTGTCTCAGTCCAACTTTCTGCGTAGAATAATCCAGTTAAAATTTAGATGATTATCATCAGATCCAAAGACAGCTATATTAGCATTTAGAATGTCATTTTTATAGTTTAATGATATGTTGGTTGTTCTACCCGGTGCCAGAAATCCTGTTATACCACCAGTCCATGGTCCACCACCAAAAGCACCTACTGATAGTTTACTTCTTCCAGCAGTTACAAATAATGGTGATGTATCTAGATTACCAAATATAACAAAAGCATTGCCTAAGCCAAAGTTATTAAGCTCACTAGTGCTGATATCAAATTGAGCGGTCACGTAGTGTCCGACATTGGCTAGAAAATATAATGTAGAAGATGTTAGAAAAATATTTTGATAGAGTATAGCCATTTGAGATTCCCTCGCTACCAGACCATACTTGAGCATTGACTTCTATTTTTCCGCCTAAAAATATAGCATAGTCATCAAATTTGTTGCGTTGTCCGATTACCGTAGATGAGAATAAACTGCCTGATATCATTCCTATAGGTATACTATTATTACCTGAGTAGGTTCCTAAAATGTTACTTGTCCTCTGGTTGTAATGGCTGGGGCATTTCCGACATTAATAGCACCATCATGAGTAAAGATACCGCCTGCTAGGGTATTTCTTAAATCTATGATTGAATTATTTGTATTTATACTTGTGCTGATTTCGTAAGCATTTGTACTATTTTCAAATATTAGGCTTATATCATTAGGGTTTTGGTCGGTTATTTTTGAGTCATATGTTGTTAATCGATTGGAGTCTAGTGTGTTTTCTTCCATATCACTAATATCAGCTTGTAATTTACGTATCTGCTGCTGTAGTTCAATGATAGCTTCTTCATTTAAGCTAAGCTCTTGACCATTAGTGTTTGAAAAAGCTGTGCTGTAAGATAATAAAATAACTATACATATAATTATAGGCGCTGTAATTTTAGAACTCATAAGAATGTTATTGTATTAGAAGTAACAAATTAGAACTTATACAACATCATAATGATAATCAATATCATTTGTAGCAGATGAATAAATTAGATTATCTATTCAATAGAATAGGCTTAGTACTCTCGCCAGGGAATAGTTTTTGTAATAATAGTAATGCTATTAAATACCCTGGTATGGAAATAATACCACCTAGTGCGAAAAGCATTGAGTAACCAATATTCGCAGCTAAGAAACCACTAAGTGACATTCCTAGTATATAGATTAGAAGTTCAGCACATACTAAAACTGTAAAGTCAGTGCCTGCTTGATCTTTTGAGCTAAATTTCATGAATATAGTATATAGAACTATCATCTCCATAAGTCGAGAAGCCATATTCAATAATACAATACCAAAGATAAATATTTGATTATCAATGCCATAAAAACTTATAAATTCTAGAGAGAAATAGCAAGAGCCTCTGATTACTGCCAATATTGTCAAAAGAATAGTTTCTTTATAAAAGTTAAAGAGATAACTAATAACAGCTGCACCACAAACACCTATTAATGCACTACCAGTTCCCATAACTATGCCTATCGTTGTTAGCGGAATATGAGAATCTACCAAAAATGATGATTGCATTCTCATAACCAAACCTTCACAGGCTCTGTAGCTCAAACACATAAGTAACAATATTCTGGTTTCTTTTCTACTAAAGAAAGACTTTAGAGATGGTATGTGGTGCCGGTATTCTTCGTTTTGATGATTTTCATTTATAAGAAACATATAGGCACAAATGCATAAACTTATCAAAGTCATATATAGAGTAATTTGATGCCAGCCTAAAATTTTGTATAGCGCAATTAGAGATGCTCCACCAATCATGCTACCTAGAGTAGTGCCAATTACTCTACAAAAGTTGCTCCACTGTAAGCTTTTAGCTTTTGTTTGTTCTATTGAAAATCCATCAATTGCTATATCTTGAGTTGCTGCAATGGAGGATAGCAAAAAGGCAAATAAGAAAATATAGTTGGTATAGTCTTTTGGAGTGTAAATAGAGAATATTAAAAATAGACTTATGGTCAAAAATTGCATTACAATAAACCAGCTTTTTCTTCGGCCTATTTTTTTGATATATAACCTATCTACATAAGGAGCCCATAGGAATTTGATAACCCATGGTAATAGTAAAATACTAAAAAGGCCTATTTTTTCTAAAGAGACTCCTTCAGAACGTAGAATCGTTGGTAGTCCAAAAGTACAGAAATATAGTGATATAGCTTGTGCTAAATAAAGAATAGTTATATCAAGTTGTTTTTTCATATCAAGTTATCTTCTATTAGAATTTGTTGAGCTTTTTCCCATGCTGAGCATGTATTAAACTGCAATACAGCTAAAGGGCATACCCTTAGCCATTGCTGGAGCATTGATCTTTTTGATCATAATAGGATCATTTGTAACACGAATCATACCTAGACACCATTTAGCAAGTTCAGGTTTAGACTCTTTAAACCATTTTGCTTGTTTTAATCGTGCTTTATGCTCAAACTGATATTGTTCAGAAAAAGTACTAATTACTAAGAATTTTTGTTGTTTCTTTAGTATTTGAGAACATTTATCTAACCAGCTAAGTACATCTTTATAGCTTGGGGAGCTACCGAAATGCATTTTAACTATTGGCCATTTTGAAATATCGCAGTCTATCATAATGTTTCACCCTCTATAAAAGAGCTCTTTGAACACTAAATAGATATGCTTGTTTTTCAGGTAAGGCTATCTCACCAAGATTTGAATATCCAATTTTATGAGCTATTTTTTGAAAAGGGATCACTCTAACATCAGGTTCAAAGATAACTTTAGTAGCGTCAAGCATATCAAAGCAGTATTTGCTAAGAGCTTCTACAAGTAATTTAGAATATCCCTTACCTTATAGCTTCTTCAGGGCCAATTAGCAGGTGCCATCCATATTCATTATCATCAGTAGAGAAATAATTGGCGATACGATCAGTCTGTGTGTTATAAATTTCAGCATAGGCGATTTCTGAGTTATCTATCGATAATATAAGTAATTTTTGGTTAGGCTTTGAAAGCATATTGCAAAAATGTTTTTTTAGCTCGGACTTTGATTTATTCAGGCTCCAGAATTTTGCTACGTGAGGTTTATTCATCCATGAGTGAATAGTATCTAAATCATGTTCTAAGTCAAATGCTCTAAAAGACACTCTATTATGCTTGAATAAGTCCTTATCTATATTTTTGGTGCTTTGAGCAAGATAAAGAGGATTATCAAGTTGACCTGTAGATATTACCTTAGGTCTTGCTGAATAATCACTATATCCAACTTCAAAAATTCTTAGCCTATTTAGACATAGTTTTGTAAAAGTTGGTTTATATAGATCAAAACGTTCAAAACGAGATTTTAGCTCAGGATTGCTTGTCTGATATTTTTGTATACATTCATCTAATTTTTGATAGAAGTAAAGTTCGGGGTAGTTTAGTTTGTCTGCTAGTATCGAAGAGATATATCTATAATGAACAACAAATAATCCTGTATGAATAAATTGCAGAAGGTAATCATCTTCAACTTGAGGAATGGCATCTTTTACCTGTTGTGGAAGGGATCTTAGCTCATCAACAGGATTTTTGCATATATTTATATCATCGACAAAATCTTTCATCGCTAGACCAACAGGGAGATTGTCCTCTATGATTAATATACTATTTTCTCCATGAGGAGAGAAAACCATGCCATATTTGTATAAGAAATGTAGTAGAGCAGGGACAGTATTTTCAAAAAACATTTCTAGCCATTTATCAATATCTAAAGATGATTCTTTGATCATTTCACAAATAATACTTTTACCATTAGCATCAACATAAGTTAAAGCGGCCATTGTTATAGCCTGTTCACTACTTTTAAGTCTAGTGTGAATACTTTCTCTCCAGATTGCCCCTAACTGCTCTGTAAAGTAGTATGGTACCTGAGGAACTTCAGACTGATAAGGATGATGGCAGTAGGCACTAGCTAACTCTCCTAGAAGTATGAAATTTTTTTTAGCTAAAAACTCATCTTTTTGGACTATATTCTTAACCCATTGTGTAAGCATTGGAGCATTAATTGTTTGATCTTTAGGTAGGCTTCTATAAACCGCGGTATTTAGTATATTTAGAGGTAGCTTTATACTGTGTTTTTCAGGATGAGAAATATTAGACATAGTTCTTATTGACTGCATAGCTAAGTATTGATCGGTAGACTTACCAAGAAATATAATATCTTTATCAGCTATATATTTCGTGAACTGTTGCATTACAGCATTTTTCCACTGCCACGGATGAACAGGTAAAATGTAAAAATCACTAGGCTTTTTACCATTCATCTTTATAGTTTTATTGAAACTGAGTAAGGTTTCTGAGTTAATTTCTTTATTGGTAATTTGTAGATAATCAGTACTTGCTATAGATGAAAAAGTTAAGAAATTTTTGTTTACGGCAATCCACACTAAATTGATGATTTTTTGCATCTCTGGAGCGTAGTTTGCATAGTCTGATGCATTAAAGCCAATACGACCTTTATTAATCACAAACCAGGGATGACCAGTCATGTTCCCTTCTATGTAGGCATATGGAAGTTTGTAGATGTCTTTTGCTGAGATGTTATCTTTTTGTAAGATAGCTATATCAGCATATATTGTATTATTTAGCTCTTTTATGAGGTGTGCCATTGTGACAGAATCAATATTTGTTATAGGTAGTGTATCAATGATAAGTCTTATAGCATCATCAGCAGGTTTTGTACTATTACTCTCGTGTCTTGTTATGGAGTCCTTTTCAATAGTTAAGTTACCGTATATTCTTTGTATAGCCTTAAATTTGTAGCATAGATCTGAGTTTATCTCTAGGGTATATACTTCTTGATCTATATCTTTTTGTAGTGGCTTAAAAATTCCTTCATAGCTAAATTCTGAAATTATCTTTTCTAATAGTCTTGTGCTAGCTATCTTGTAATAGTTTATTTCATTTTTCATATAAATAGTCTCCTAATATTTTATGCGACTTTAATATTTGCTCTTTGTGTTAAGTATTTTTTTGGAACTCCAAAGGTTGAGAAAATCGTTCGAGAAGATACTTTGTATATCTCCTTGTTAAGAAGAGTATTTACTATCACAGCATTTCTATAACCTCCTAACCCTAAATCAGGAGTACCTACACCATGAGAGTTGATCTCAGTATTTTGGACAAAAATGTTTAAAGACGTATTTTGCGTGATTATTTTATAATCACGAGATATTTTGAGATTATTGCTATCATCTCGTTGAATTAGTGCTTCTATATTTTTGAGGGCATTATTTATATTTGCTTTATATCCGGTTGCTGCAATAACTCTATCTGTTGCGATTGAGAACTCTTGATTTTGCTGACTATGATAAAAAGAGCAGAGAAGTTTATCTTGTGAGTTATCAATATTTAGGCATTCACAGTTTGCAATCAATTCAGCATTGTTTTTATTTTCTATAGATTGTTCATAAAGGACATCATAGATATCTGATATTGTTTCAGCACTAATTCCTTTATAGAGTAAATCTTGTTCACTTAGAAGTTTAGGCTTTTCTAAATTAGGTAGGTTATAAAAATACTCAATATAATCAGGTGAGAAGTGTTCTAGACCAAGTTTAGAGTACTCCATTGGGAAAAAGCCTTTACTTCTAGTTAGCCAGCTAATTTTTGTAGAATCATCTTTTGACTTCATCAAATCTAAAAATATCTCTCCAGCACTTTGACCAGAACCTATCAGCGTTATGTGCTGATCTTTTAGAGCTTGGCTCTTTATATTCAGATATTCACTACTATGGTGAATGTTCGCTTTATTCTGAAGTTTACTTGGCAAATATGCAGATGTGCCTAACCCAAGTACAATGTTCTTTGTTAAGTATTGTTGCTCTAGATTATCTTTATCTTTTAGTGTGATGCACCAAGCCTCGTTCAGAGAGTCTGTTTGATGCTCTATATTTATAACTTCAAAGCCAAATTTACAAGAATTACACTTTTGTGATACCCACAAGCAATAGTCGTTATATTCTTGTCTAGGTATAAAGAAATTTTCTTTGAAGTAAAATTTATACATACGGTTTTTTTGATGTAAGTAATTTAGAAAAGTAAACTCACTAGTTGGATCAGCCATAGTTACTAAATCAGCCAGAAATGGTACTTGTAATGTTGTCCAGTTCATCATCAAACCAGGGTGCCAAGAGAAGTTTTCTTTTTTATCAAAGAAAAGGCAGTTGATAGGTTTATCGTTTAATAATGCTGCTAGTCCAAGATTAAAAGGACCAATTCCTATGCCAATGATGTCATAGATTTTTATATAACCTCCTTAAAAGGATTGTTTGTATTTACATAAATAGATTGATTAGTTAAAGGAGCTTGTAGTTCATCAAGTCCACTAAGTCTTGTGCGTAGATTAGCCTTTAGAGGTAATTGATCTATATTCAGAATCTTTTTGATAAATTTATCGCAGGTTTTATACTTTTCTAGGAAGCCCTCTAAGAAATCTATAGTTATTTTTATTAAATCTTGTTCGCTAATATAGCCAGTATTTGTAACGGCTTCTATTATTGAAAGAAGTTGATTCACAATGAAGTAGTAGCAAAAATGATGATCTATAAAGTCCTCAGATTCTCCACATAGACTACTGATATCTCCAAAATTAGCTTTTTTGAGCTCTGGATGATCTTTTATATAATAATATCCTTGGCTATCACGATAATAGCTTTCAACAGGTAGTCCATGCTCTAGTTTGACTAGCAAGTTTTGTTGATGAGCTTCTAGAGCAATACCATATTTTGAGTACAGCCAAAGTATAGGGGTAATAGCCACTGTTAAGTAAGTCTCAAACCAATAGATAGCAGCTTCGTAAGTAGAGATATTATTGTGTACGCTGAAGTATTGAATTAATGAACTAATACGCGTAGCTTCATTAAATGGGTTGGGTTCAGTTAGACTTGCAATACATGCAATATCATCTTGAGGATTAAAGTTAGCACTGCGTATAATGCAGATACTCGGATCAAAAATTTTATTATTGACTTTTATTGCACAATAAGCAGGATCTGTAATTAGCTTAAAGAATGGGAACTCATTATTTAAGATAATCTGTAAATGATTTGTATATAGTTTATGAACTGTCAAACTTCTGTTACATTCTTTGGCCAAATTCGTTCTTACTGAATTTATTATGGCGATATTTAGCGAGAATTTCAGCATAATGTTGGCTTGTGGAGAGTACACAGTTCTAACAGAGGTTGTTGGATAAAACCAAGGGCCTGTTATGCCAATATCTATTATCTTTTTTTGAGCTTTATACTTTTGGATTTCATTATGTTTTGTCAAGTATTTTGCTTGCCAAGGATGTACAGCAAATAATTGGTAATCTTTATCAGATTTATAGTATATACTCTCATTTTTCAGGAAGTCTGAAAAAATCTCATCTGTATTTTTTTCAAGTAATGATTGTGATTCTAAAATATCTTTACTTATATACATATAATAAAGCTGAAACTTGCCATTTGTTTCTGGAGAATATTGTACGAACTCTTCCTTAGAAAAGCCTTCTCTACTCTTAGGATCTAGTTGTAATCTATGACCTCTTATTAAGTTTTGCTCATTTGTGATAAATGAGTTTTCATATCCAAAGGCATCATCAATTTTGTGTTTTCTGTAATGTAATATCTGAGCAATATTTGTTGCGGAGTTGGTTATCCTCTCTAATAACTCATCGAAGGCGATTGCATTAGAGCTTTCTAACTCCTTGCTAATTAAAAATACAGCCTCAAGAGGGTCGAGCTTTATTTTTTCATCTTGTTTTACTAAATAGCATGGTAACTCCCATATTGGTGATTTTAATATTGGAGAAATTTTTACATTAGTTTCAAAACTAGAATCTATAGATTTCAAAAAGATATTAAACTTATAACCACCATCATTGTTTTGGGATAATTCATAATTGTTAAACTCACGGTAGTAACAATTTAAAAAATTTTTTAGAGTTATTCTATTTGCGTACTTATTCATTGTTGGCTTGCCTCTATTTGATTTTTGACTAAGTTGCCATAGTGTTTTATTTGCTTGAGACAGGCACTTATCAGTTCTGATGTTATCATTGGATTAACTAAGGTGATTTTTAAGTAAATATTCTTATTTATTTTTGTCTGAGCTATAGCAAATTTGCCACTATGAAATATAAGCTTATGAATCTCTCTATTAATTAAATTTAGAGTGTTAGAACTTAAATTTTTATCATAATACCTAAAAACAATTGTATTTAGATGATTGCTTAAATGTTGTTGCTCTTCAAAGGCTAGTTGTAGGCTATTGTCTTCTTCTACGGTTGTTATCGTTATATTTGTAATCTCAATTATATGATCGATCCATTTTGCAAATAACTCAGTACCACTATTTTGCAATGAGATAAATATTTTTAGAGCATCAAACCTACGAGTTGTTTGTATCGATTTATCTACTAAATTTATAGTATCAAAGCCATCTTCATCAGGGTTTAAGTAATCAGCATGGTAGCTCAGAAGCTTGAATGCTTGTTTATCTTTACAGAAAAAAGCCCCACAACTTACAGGCTGAAAAAATAGTTTATGAAAATCAATAGTTACAGAATCAACAAGTTCAAGACCTACTAGTCGATCTTTGTGTTTATTTGAAAGTATTAGAGCTCCGCCAACAGAGACATCTGCATGAACCCATATGTTATGTTTATTTGCTATTTCTGCTATTGACTTGATATTATCAATACAACCAAAGTCAGTATCTCCAATAGTTGTAACTATACATATCGGAATCAAGTCTTGTACTTTCAGAGAGTCTATTCTTGAGGCTAAATCTTTAACATCTAATTTAAGATTCTCATCTGTTTTTATTAGTTTGATTGAGTTTTTACCTAATCCTAATATTGATAGAGATTTGTGCACAGAGAAGTGCGTTTTTTCTGTGCATAAGATACGAAATTTATTAGCAATATTTGGCAAGCCTAAATCTGCTATTTTATGATTTAGAACATTTTCACAATAATGATCTCTTGCTAAAAGTAGTCCCATTAGGTTTGACTGAGTTCCACCACTTGTAAATATACCATCTGAGCATGGATTATCTTTGTAAATTAAAGAGCTAAACCAGTTAATAACAGCTTGTTCAATATATGTGGCAATAGGGCTTTGATCCCATGAATCCATAGATTGATTTAGAGCTGAGATAAATATTTCAGCAACTAATGAGGGTAACATTACAGGGCAATGTAAATGAGCCATAGAAGTTGGAGAATTAACATTCAGCGAATGTTTAAAAAACTCGCTAAGCTGATTCTGGATTATATTCTCTAATTTTTTAGGTTCTTTATCTATCTTATATTGAGCAGTTAATCCTTCTAGTTGCCTTGCCTCTTGCCCACTAAAAATATTAGAGCTCTTTAAGTTGGCTGTGATTATTTCTAAAGTATCTTTTATACTTTGTTTATATGCATTAGTACTTTCTATAGAGTTGTTTAGAAAGTAATTATCAAGATTTAAACTCATATATTCTCCTTAATTGAGTCTTCTAATATTTGAACTACTTCATTGATTTGTTCAATAGTTATTGTTAAAGGAGGTAATAGTCTAATAGTTCCTCCAAAGCGACCGCCTAACTCAACTATCAATCCCATGTCAAAACAAGTTTTTTTGATTGCTAGAGCTTTTTTTCCATCAGCAGGCAAGCTACCGATTGAGTCCGGCTTTGAAGGTATATCAACTATTTCCATACCAATCATCAAGCCCGAACCGCGAACATCACCAATAATGTTATATTTGTTTTTTAGGCTATGGAGTTTGTAGAGTAGATAATTACCTTTTTTACTTACTTGTTTTAGGAAGTCAGTATTGTTTACTCTTTTTAGAACAACGCTTCCTGCAACCATTGCAAGCACGTTACCACGAAATGTTCCTGTATGAGCACCAGGCTTCCAAGTATCTAAATAACTTTTGTATAGTATTACAGATATTGGCAATCCTCCACCAAGTGCTTTAGATAGAACAATTACATCTGGATCAATACCGGCTTTTTCAAAAGCATATAAGTATCCCGTTCTGCCAATACCACACTGAACTTCATCAACAATTAGAGGTATATCTAGCTCTTTAGTTAGCTCTCTTATTGCCTTTAACCATTTTACAGGAGCTGGGATTACACCTCCTTCACCTTGGACGGGTTCCAGTATGATTGCGGCTGGTTTTTTTATACCACTTTCAGGATCTTTTAATAAGCGAGAGATCATTTGAATATTTATGTCTATGCTTTGTTCATCTTTTAGACCAAAAGGGCAACGATATGAATAAGGGTAGGGTAGGAAATGTACATAGGGAGTAAGTCCGGCAATATCTTGTTTTGGTTCTAAATTACCCATAAGAGAAAGTGTTCCATGAGTCATACCATGATAGGCACCATGAAAAGCAATTATATTCTCTCTACCTGTTGCTGTTTTGCACAGTTTAATTGCTGCCTCAACTGCATCAGAACCACTTGGGCTACAAAAATGAATTTTTGTTTTGCCATGATAAGACTGGGGTAGAGTATTTAGTAGCTCTTCCATAAAGCTATGTTTTTCTTCTGTAAGCAAGTATAATGTATGTATCGGAACCCCGTTGTTTAGAGTTTGTGATATGGCATTTGTAATTTCAGGATCATTGTGTCCAAGAGCAATAGTTCCAGCTCCCGCTAAGCAATCTATATATTTTTTATTCTCAATGTCTGTTAAATAAACACCTTGAGCTTTTTTTATAACTAAAGGATTTTTTCTAGGATAGCTTCTAGCATTAGACTCCCAAGTTGCTTGATTTTCTAACATCGTTTGTTGTGATTGTAAATTCATATTTTATCTCTGCTTTTTATTTATTGATAATGATTATCATTTATATTATATTTAAATGCAACATGAATTAGCAAAAAAATTATGAAAAAACAAATCAGTGTAGCAAAATTTGGTGGAACTAGTGTCGCAACTATCGCAGCTATATATAAATGCGTTGACATAGTCAAAAACAATGAAGATATAAAAGTTGTTGTTGTCAGTGCGCAAGCTGGAGTTACTAATTTATTAGAGAGGCTTATAAAAAGCGATATTTATGGCTATAAAAAAATATTTAAAGACCTTCATCCTATCATAGATCCTATTGTTGAATCTGTTCTGCCAGCAGAGAGTTCTAATGTAGAGAGTCTATTTAGTGAGCTCGAGGAGCTTTGTCAGAGACTGTATGTAAGTGAAGAATTAGATTTACGATTACAGTCACAGATCTTATCTTTTGGAGAGAGGGTTTCAGCATATATTTTTAATCAGGTTTTGAAAGTGCAAGGCATAAATTCAGAGTATGTAGATGCTCGAAAAATTATTAAAGCCGATCGTAGCTATATTGAAGCTAAGCCTTTATTAGAAAACATAAAAAATCAGACGAGAAAATATCTTTCTGATCCGGAAAAGATATATGTCATGGGCGGCTTTATTGGTTCAAACTTAGATAATGAAACAATATTGTTAGGTCGAGGAGGGAGTGATTACTCAGCAGCATTGATTGCTGAGGCTATAAATGTAAATATGCTGTATATTTGGACAGATGTTGCAGGTATACATCAAGCTGATCCAAGATTGATACCTAAATCTCAAGTAATAAGGCAGATAAACTTTGAGGAGGCTATTGAATTGATAAGTTTTGGTGCTAAGGTTTTACATCCTGATACACTTTGGCCTGTAATAAGAAGTGGAACAAAAGTATTTGTCGGGCCAACATTTGATCCCAATAAAGGAGGAACTTATATCGTAGATAATCAAGAGTTAGTTAATAGAGATGGAGTGAGAGCTATTACAGAAAAGCATGAACAAATTCTGATGAAAATAAAACTTCAAGATAGAGATATATCAGATGTGGCTCCTGATATTTTTTTCCTGCTAAAAAAATATGGAGTAACGCCAGTTATAGTTAGTTTGAGTGACAAAGAATTCTCATTTGTTATTAATAGACTTGATAAATTTATAGAAAATTCTGTAATTAGTGATTTAACTACCTTACATCTTGATTGTTTTGAATTTGAGCGTAATTTATCTTTAACTGCCTTAATTGGAAGTGGTTTAGATAAGATACCTCAGTTGTTTAAGGACCTTTCAGATAGGCTGGGCATCTCAAGTACTAAGCTGGTTGGTTATGGAGCTAAAGGTAATAGCTTATATTTTCTAACAGAGAGCGATAATACTCTCTTGCAAAGAGTGTATGATGAAATTTTCAAAAATTAGAAGTCACTTTTTTAAGCAAGATTTACATTTAATATATATATTTAGACTGTGGTCAACCATTTCAGCTCCAAGAGATTCAACTATTTTTTTCTGCATGGCTTCGATTTCTTCACTATAAAATTCTTGTATTTTGTTACATGAGACACAGATGATATGATCATGGTGATCTCCTTGATTTAGCTCATACATAACTTGATCAGAGTTTAGCTTGAGTCGGCTTATTATTCCTGCTGATTCAAACTGATTAAGTACTCTATAAACTGTAGCTATGCCTGTACTACTTCCTTGAGATTTGAGCTTAGAAAAAACATCATCAGGACTAAGGTGCCTGTCGGTATTTTCTTCAAAAAGTTTAAGTATTTCAACTCGTGGTTGAGTAATCTTAAAGCCATATTGTTTTAGATCAAAGTTATTTGAGTTCATCTTATGTTGTTTATAAATTATGTATAAAATTCTAATATTAAAGATTATGTGAAAAGCTTGACTAAGTAAAGCCTTTAGAGGCTATAGTGTTTTACGATTTTAGGTTTTTGTAGTTCTAATAATTATTTTATAGTATCTATAAGCTTTTAAATTTCTTATGACTTTGTACTTAAACTCTAATTGTGCTATCATTAACGAACTAATTATTTTTATCAATCTTTTTCTATGAGCGCTAATGTTTATGCAGAATTTGCACCAATATTGATATTCCTTATCATAGCTTTTGGTTTGGGAGCAGCATTTGCAATGATCGGTAAAATTTTATCGATGATTGTTGGAGCTAATAACCCGAATGCAACAAAAGGTGAGACTTTTGAGTGTGGATTTCCAACCTTCGGAGATGCTAGAGAAAAGTTAGATGTCCGTTTTTACTTAATAGCGGTACTGTTTTTGGTATTTGATTTGGAGTTGGCGTTCATTATTCCTTGGGGTATAAATTTAAAGGCTGGTGCTGGAATGCCTGCTATTTCAAATCATGCTTTTTTTGCGATGATTATATTTTTGGTGGTACTATTCTTGGGCTTGATATATGCCTGGAAAAAAGGAGCTTTAGAGTGGGAATAGGTAACGAGAATAAAGGTTTTATAACTGCAAGTGCTGATGCACTTATAAATTGGGTGCGCACTGGTTCATTGTGGCCTGTAACTACAGGTTTGGCTTGTTGTGCGGTTGAGATGATGCATGCTGGTGCTGCTAGGTATGACTTAGATAGATTCGGTATTGTTTTTAGACCATCTCCTAGGCAATCAGATGTTCTTATCGTTGCTGGTACACTTTGTAATAAGATGGCTCCAGCGCTACGTCAAGTCTATGATCAGATGCCAGATCCTAAGTGGGTAATTTCTATGGGTTCGTGTGCAAATGGTGGTGGATACTATCACTACTCTTACTCTGTGGTGAGAGGGTGTGACAGAATTGTTCCTGTGGATATATATGTTCCAGGGTGTCCTCCGACTGCTGAAGCGTTGGTTTATGGGATAATACAGCTGCAGAATAAAATTATTAGAAAAGATACTATAGCGAGGAAGTGATCGTGAATACTAGATTACAAGATCATTTTTATAATGTAGAAAAAATATTAAATGGCTTCGGTGTTGAGTGTTATGTTGCATATGGTGAGATTAATGTTTCTATTAAAGATCAGCGTGACACACATCTTGTGCTAAGAAAGCTTAAAAAAGAGTATCACTTCAAGCAACTTACTGATATCACGGCTGTTGATTACTTGACTTATGGTCAGTCTGATTGGCAAGTGGGTAAGACTGTTTCACAAACAGGTTTTTCAAGAGGGAGACAGCAAGATTTTAAGACTGCTGATGTCAATAATAGGTTTGAGATTATTTATCAGTTGTTAAGTATGGCGAATAATGTTCGAGTTCGTGTTAAATGCAAATTAAAAGATGCCCAGATTATTATGGTTGACTCGGTTGAGGATCTTTGGCCTTCAGCTAATTGGGCTGAGAGAGAGGTTTATGATATGTTTGGGATCTATTTCAACAATCATCCAGACTTACGCAGAGTGCTTACTGATTATGGATTTGTGGGACATCCTCTGAGAAAAGATTTTCCTCAGATTGGTTATGTGGAAATGCGTTATGATGAAAATCTTGGTAAGGTTGTTTATGAGCCTGTAGAGATCGATGATAGGGTCAATGCACCAAGAGTAATTCGCAATCAATAAAATTATGGGTTTGTAACAATGGCAGAGTATAAAAATTATACACTAAATTTTGGTCCAGTTCATCCTGCTGCGCATGGTGTTCTTAGACTTATTTTAGAGCTAGATGGAGAGACGGTTGTTAGGGCTGATCCGCATGTTGGCTTACTTCATAGAGGAACAGAAAAACTTGCTGAGTTTAAACCATATAATCAAGGTATTGGCTATATGGATAGGTTAGATTATGTCTCGATGATGTGTAATGAGCATGCTTACGTGATGGCAATTGAGAAGCTTTTGGAGCTTGAAGTTCCTGAAAGAGCTCAGTATATTCGTGTGATGTTTGTCGAGATGACAAGGATTCTTAATCATTTGCTTTGGGTTGCTGCGTGCGGTATCGACTTGGGTGCTATGACAGTGTTTCTATATGCCTTTAGGGTTAGAGAAGACTTGTTTGATTGTTATGAGGCTGTTTCTGGTGCTCGTATGCATGCTGCATATTTTAGACCAGGAGGTGTAGCTAGAGATTTACCAACACAAATGCCACAATATAAGCAAACTAGATTTACAAGCAAAAGAAAAACTAAAAAAATCAATGCTAACAGACAAGGTAGTATGTTGGACTTTTTAGATTCTTTTGTTGTTGATTTTGATAAATCTCTAGATGAGATAGATACGCTTTTAACAGATAACAGGCTTTGGAAGCAAAGAACTGTGGATATTGGTGTTGTTACAGCAGAAAGAGCGGTTGAGCTTGGTTTCACTGGGCCGATGTTGAGAGGTAGTGGTGTGGCTTGGGATCTCAGAAAATCTCAGCCCTATGAGGTTTATGATAAGCTTGATTTTGATATTCCTGTTGGTGCTAATGGTGATTGTTATGATAGATATCTTGTTAGAATGGCAGAAATGCGCGAATCAAATAAGTTAATTAAACAGTGTGTTGATTGGTTACGAGCTAATCTGGGACCTGTTCTTTCAGATAATCATAAAGTTGCACCTCCAAAAAGAAATACAATGAAAAATAATATGGAAGAGCTTATTCATCATTTTAAGCTTTTTTCTGAAGGTTATTGTACTCCTGAGGGAGAGGTTTATGTTGGCACGGAGCATCCTAAAGGTGAGTTTGGTGTATATATTAAGTCTGATGGAGCAAATAAGCCTTATAGACTTAAGATGAAAGCGCCGGGATTTACTCACATAAGTGCTATGGATGAGTTATTGTCAGGGCATATGTTAGCAGATACTCCAGCGATTATCTCTACAATAGATGTTGTGTTTGGTGATGTAGATAGATAGAGGAAAAAGATGTCTTTAGTAGATTTGATATCGCCACAAGCGAAAGAAGATATAGACAGGGTTTTGAGTAAATTTCCAGCGGATCAGCGTAGATCTGCGATTTTGGAAGGGTTGCATATTTTACAAGATCAAAATGGTGGTTACTTAACGGATGATTTACAAACAGCTCTTGCTGAATATTTACAAGTTAGTAAAGTTGACGTTTATGAGGTCGCTACGTTTTACTGTATGTATGAACTAAAGCCTGTGGGTAGACATAAATTGAATTTATGTACAAATGTTTCGTGCATGTTAAATGGTGCGTATGATATATTGGCGCATATTGAGAAAAAACTAGGAATCAAACCCGGAGAGACTGCGAAAGATGGTCGTATAACTCTAAAAGAAGTTGAGTGCCAGGGAGCTTGTTGTGGCTCGCCTATGCTTGAGGTTGACAAGATTTTTTATGAAAATCTAACTATAGAAAAAGTGAATCAAATAATTGATTCTTTGGAGTAGTTATATATGGCAAATGAAGTTTGTTTTCGTACCCTACACTTAGATAAGCCGTACAGCTTAGAGTCTTACTTATCTGTAGGTGGTTATTCTTATTGGAATAAAATTTTAACAGAGAAGATTCCGCCTGAACAGATTATTGAAGAGCTTAAAATATCAGGGCTTAGAGGTCGTGGTGGGGCTGGTTTCCCTGCGGGTCTTAAGTGGAGTTTTATGCCACGTAATACTCCAGGTCAGAAATATGTGGTTTGTAACTCTGATGAAGGGGAACCAGGTACTTGTAAAGATAGAGAAATAATGCGTAACAATCCGCATCAGTTAATAGAAGGTATGGCTATCGCTGGATATGTGGTTGGTGCTACAGCCGGTTATAACTATACACGAGGAGAGTTTTATGAGCCTATTGCAAGGTTTGAAGATGCCTTGATAGAGGCTTATCAAGCAGGATTGTTAGGATCGAACATTAAATCTTCTGGTATTTCATTTGATTTATATTCTGCAATTGGGGCAGGAGCTTATATTTGTGGTGAAGAGACAGCATTACTTAATTCGTTGGAAGGCAAAAAAGGTCGCCCAAGATTTAAGCCACCATTTCCTGCTTTCAAAGGTCTTTATGGTAGACCAACTAACATAAACAATACTGAGACTTACGCATCAGCACCAGTAATTTTACAGCATGGTGGTCAATGGTTTAAGAATCTTGGAACTGAAAAAAGCGGAGGTACTAAGCTTTTTTGTATCTCGGGCCATGTCAAGCATCAAAAAGTAATGGAAATAGGTTTAGGCACTCCTTTCAAAGATGTTTTAGAAATGTGTGGCGGTGTTCGTAATGGTCATAAATTAAAGGCTGTAATACCTGGAGGGAGTTCTTCTAAGATTCTTACGGGTGAAGAGATGCTTAAGGTTACTATGGACTATGAGTCTATAGCTGAAGCAGGCTCTATGCTAGGATCTGGAGCAGTAGTTGTTTTAGATGAAACAACTTGCATGGTCAAAACACTAGCTAGATTAGCAGATTTCTATTATGAAGAGTCTTGTGGCCAATGTACGCCATGCAGAGAAGGTACTGGTTGGTTAGCTCGTACATTGCATAGAATTGTTGCTGGTGAAGGAAAGCCTGAAGATATCGAAACTTTAGTGAGAGTAGCAACTAATATAGAAGGGAACACTATTTGTGGTCTTGGAGATGCTGCGGCATGGCCAGTCCAAAGTTATATAAATAAATTCAGAGAAGAATTTGTATATATGATTGAAAATGGTGGTAAAAGTATAGTGGATCAATAGTTGATTGAGGTAGTTCAGTGTCAGACAATAAAGAATCCAAAAAAATAAATGTAGAGATTGATGGTAAAAGCTATGAGGCTTTGCCAAATCAGTCAATAATAGAAGTAGCAGATGCCAATGGTATTTATATTCCTAGATTTTGCTATCACAAAAAGCTATCTGTAGCTGCTAATTGTAGGATGTGCTTAGTTGATGTGGAAGGTGCAAGACGTGCTTCCCCTGCATGTGCTACTCCAATTATGGATGGCATGAAGGTCAAAACTCGTTCTGAGAAGGCTTTACAGATGCAAAAAGACGTAATGGAGTTTTTATTGATAAATCATCCATTAGATTGTCCGATCTGTGATCAGGGTGGAGAGTGTGAGCTTCAAGATATTGCTATGGGATATGGTAATACGACTTCTGAGTACCTTGAGACAAAAAAAGCTGTTGAAGATCCTGAGCTAGGATCTTTGGTTGCTACCGATATGACTAGATGTATTTTATGTACACGCTGTGTTCGTTTTGGTGAGGAAGTAGCTGGCGTCAAAGAATTAGGTGTTATGGGTAGAGGAGATCATTCTGCTATCAGCACATATATTTCAGGAGATATGGTCGACTCAGAAATTTCAGGCAATATCATTGATCTTTGTCCTGTCGGTGCTTTGACATCTAAGCCTTTTAGATTCAAAGCAAGAGCATGGGAACTAAAACAGTTCCCTACGGTATCGTCAGGCGATGCTTTGGCTACAGATATTAATGCACATGTCTATCAAAATAAAATTGTCAGAACTGTTCCTAGAGAGAATGAAATAACTGGTACGTGGATAGCTGATAGAGATAGGTTTGAATACTCTGGACTATATAGCCCAGAAAGAATTGAAAAGCCGATGATTAAAAAGTCTGGTGGTTGGGTCGAAGTATCTTGGGAAGAGGCGCTTGATTTTGTTAAGGTAGCAATTGAGAAAACCAAAGAAAAAGACGGTGCTGATGCTATATCAGCTATTGTATCAGAGTCAGCAACATCTGAAGAGATGTATTTAATGAAAAAGCTCTTAGCTAGTGTTGGATCAACTAATATTGATGGTAGAGTAAGACAGTATGCTGATATACCGGGGATAAGTGCTGGTAAAGGCTTTAATTGTTCATTAGATGATATTCGTGAAAGTGATTTTATTTTGGTTTTTGGATCAAATATTAGAAAAGAGTATCCATTAGTTAATATTGCGGTTAAAGATGCTGTAGAAAAAAATAATGCTAAAGTAGTGGCTTGGAATATCTGTGATTATGATTTTAACTATGATGTTAAACAAGTCAAACTAGCTGCTGATAATATTCAATATATTGCATTATCTTTATTAAAAGCGATTTTTGTAAGAGCAAATTTGCCATATGGTGACTTGGATGAAATTTTGAGAAAAGTTGATCCAGCAGCAGAAGTTAGAGAAACTGTAGATAGAATTGTTGCATCAGAGAATCCAAAAATCATTGTTGGCCAAGATATTGTTAACAGTAGTGGCTTTGAAACAGTATTTAGTATTTTGGAAATATTAGAAAAAGTTATTGGTGTAAAAGGTGGTGTGCTGGCTAGTGATGTTAACTCGGTGGCAGCTGAGAGAGTATTTAGCTCTTCTAAATCTAAATTTAGTACATATAAATGTTTGAATCGTCAAACAGCTACTAAGCTTTTATTTACTGCTCATACTGAGTTATCTAAAGATTGTTTATACGGTGAGCAGAAGCTAAGAGAGGCTCTTGATAATATTGATATCGTTGTTAGCTTTACTGCATTTGCAGATAAGTTTACAAAAGATGTCTCAGATATTATTTTGCCTGTAGCTACTCACTATGAAACAAGCGGAAGTTTCGTTGATTTATTTGGCAATACTAAAGAGTTTAAGCAAGTAGTAAAACCATATGCTGATAATAAAGAGCTATGGCGTGTATTAAGAGTTGTTGGGAATCTGTTGGGATTAGAAGGTTTTGAGTATAATTCAATATCAGAAGTTACTAATGATACTTATGCTCATAGGGCTAGAGTTGGTATTAATCATGTAGTGCAGATTCTTAATGCAAATCTATATTATCAAAAAGATATTGCATTTGTTGCATCAAATTCTATGTATAGTACAAATAGTTTACTTAGAAGAGCAGAACCTTTACAGAAAACTCGTGATGCTAAGCGTTTCTCTGGAGTTAGAATTTCACGAGAACTGGCTGATGAAATTGGTCTAAAAGCTGGAGTTGGTGTTGTTAAAATCTATGACATTGATAATGAGATAACGCCAGAAGTAATTGTTGATCCTAGTTTACAGGCTAAAAATATTATGATACCAAGATCATTGTACAAGGTGTTTTTATCA
This sequence comes from Francisella noatunensis subsp. noatunensis, assembly GCF_009823375.1. Taxonomy (GTDB): domain Bacteria; phylum Pseudomonadota; class Gammaproteobacteria; order Francisellales; family Francisellaceae; genus Francisella; species Francisella noatunensis. The sequence continues at coordinate 24,265 of NZ_WBSX01000001.1, forward strand.
GGTGATAATGTAAGTATTAAGCTTGTGAAGGAGGTTAAATAATATGCTAGCATATATATTATGGACAGTGCTTTATGTGTTGTTAATAGTTATTCCTCTTATACTTGTAGTTGCTTATTATACATATGCTGAGCGTAAAGTTATTGGTTATATGCAAGATAGAATAGGTCCAAATAGAGTAGGATCGTTTGGATTGTTACAGCCGATATTTGATGCTTTAAAACTTTTTCTTAAAGAGATTATTGTCCCAACAAATTCAAATAGGTATTTGTTTTTCATAGCTCCGATATTAGCATTTGCTCCTGCTTATGCTGCTTGGGCAGTTATTCCTTTTTCAAAAGGTGTAGTATTGTCAGATATGAATTTGGGGCTTTTATATATATTAGCAATGACATCTTTCTCAGTATATGGGATTGTAATAGCAGGATGGGCATCTAATAGTAAATATTCTTTGTTTGGTGCTCTTAGAGCAGGTGCGCAGGTTGTATCTTATGAGTTAGCTATGGGATTTGCAATCGTTGGTGTTGTAATTGCAGCAGGATCTATGGGAATAACTGGGATTATTGAATCTCAAACTGGAGGTTTGTGGCATTGGTACTTTATACCTTTGTTCCCATTATTCGTAGTATACTTCATCGCAGGTATTGCTGAGACCAATAGAGCGCCTTTTGATGTGGTTGAAGGTGAGTCAGAAATTATTGCTGGCCACCATATTGAGTATACAGGATCTAGATTTGCACTATTCTTTTTAGCAGAGTATGCAAATATGATTTTAATTAGTATTTTAACTTCAATTATGTTCTTAGGTGGTTGGTGCTCACCGTTTAAGGCGACTCCCTTAGAAGCTGTATTTAGCTTTGTGCCTGGGGTTGTATGGTTGTTTGCTAAAACTGGTATATTTATGTTTATGTTCTTGTGGGTGCGTGCGACATTCCCTAGATATAGATATGATCAAATCATGCGTCTAGGTTGGAAAATATTTATACCTTTAACATTTGTTTGGGTTGTAGTAGTGGCTTGTATGGTTAGGTTTGGTGTAGGACCTTGGTGGTAAAAGGATAATATTATGAGAAATATAACAAGTTTTTTTAAAACCTGTCTACTTTGGGAACTTCTAAAAGGGATGAAGGTCACAGGTAAGCACTTTTTCACACGTAAGGTTACTGTGCAATATCCTGATGAGAAAACTCCTATATCTAATAGATTTAGAGGGTTGCATGCCTTAAGACGTTATGAGAATGGTGAGGAAAGATGTATTGCTTGTAAGCTATGTGAAGTTGTATGTCCAGCATTAGCAATCACAATTAACTCTACTGAAAGAGAAGATGGATCACGTAGAACATCTAGTTATGAAATAGATTTATTTAAGTGTATTTTTTGTGGTTATTGTGAAGAGTCTTGTCCAGTAGACTCTATTGTTGAGACTAATATTCTTGAGTATCATTTTGAAGAGCGTGGTGAAAATATTATGACAAAAGCTAAGCTTTTAGCTATTGGTGATAAATATGAGGCACAGATAGCAGCGGATAGATTACAAGATAAGGATTTTAGGTAGAGAAATGGTAGTAACAGATATTTTATTTTACATATTTGCATCACTGGCTATTATTTCTGCTTTAGTGCTAGTTTTGGCGAATAATCCAGTAAACTCTGTAATAGCAATGATTTTTACATTTGTATTTACAGCAGCCGTGTGGATAATTTTTCAACAAGTATACTTGGCATTGTTGCTTATAGTTGTATATGTTGGTGCAGTTTTAGTAATGTTCTTGTTCGTAGTATTTATGCTGGATCTACATGTTGAGAAACAAGGTAGAGTCGGAAGATTCTTCTATGCTTTTGCAGCTATTATAGTTTGTGCAATATTTGCTACTTTGATTAGCTATGCTGCTACTAAAGTATTCGCAGGAGACTCTATGCAGGGTGGTGTTGGTGGACTTAAAATTATAGGTCTAACAATGTTTGATAATAGTAATCTATATGTGTTTGAATTAGTTGATTTCATTTTGTTAGCAGCAATGACAGCAGCAATTACACTAACATTAAGATCTAAACGTAAAGGTAACAAGTCTGTAAATCCTGCACAACAGGTCAAAGTTAGAGCAAAAGATCGTCTAACTATGGTTAAGATACCAAGTAATAGAGAGGGCGCTAGAGATGAATAGTATTTCAGTTTCAGTTACGAATGGTTTAATTTTTAGTACATTGATATTTGTAATAAGTGTTGCAGGCATAATTATAAACAGAAGAAATATTCTTATACTTTTAATGTCGATAGAATTGATGCTTCTAGCAGTTAACACTAATTTTCTGATATTTGCTAATATGCACCATCAAGCGATGGGCGGCGTTTTTGTTTTCTTTATAATGGCTGTGGCAGCAGCAGAAACAGCAATTGGTTTAGCTATTGTTGTTGCAATATTTAGAAAACGTAAAACTATTGATTTAAGTAAACTCAATACACTAAGAGGTTAAGAGCAAGCTATGATAATAAATACTCAAGTAGCAGCTATACTAATAGCGGTCATAGTGTTATCACCATTGCTTGGTGCTCTGATTGCTGGATTTGGCGGCAAGTCTGTAAAGAATGCAGGTGTTAACTTTTTTACAATTTCTTTGTGTGGTCTTTCTTTTGTCCTTAGTGTAATTTTGGCCTATGGTGTTTTTGCTGGATCAGAAGTTTATTCTGTAAGTTATTACCAGTGGGCTCCGATTTCAGATAAGTTTACATTTGATGTTAGTTTTACTGTTAATAAAATAACTGTATACATGATGTTGATAGTAACTTTTGTATCAACATTAGTACATGTTTACTCTATTGGTTACATGAAAGGTGAAGAAGGCTATGCAAGATTTTTTGCATATATTTCAGGATTTACCTTTGCAATGCTATGCCTAGTTATGGGTAATAACTTCTTATTACTATTTTTTGGATGGGAAGGTGTTGGTTTATTTTCATACTTATTAATTGGCTTTTATTTTAATAGAGATAAGGCTAACGTTGCTAGCTTGAGAGCATTCATTGTAAATAGAATTGGAGACTTAGGCTTTTTGTTAGGTATTGGAGCGGTTATTTTATACACTGGATCTGTTGATTATACAACGGTATTTGCAGCTTTATCAAATATTGATAACACTCAAACTATTCACTTCTTAGGTTTGAGCTTCAGCCCTGTTACACTGATGTGTTCGCTATTATTTATTGGTGCGATGGGTAAATCTGCACAGTTTCCTTTACACTCATGGCTAGAAGGATCGATGGAAGGTCCGACACCTATTTCGGCACTAATCCATGCTGCAACAATGGTTACAGCGGGTGTATTTATGGTTGCTAGACTTTCTCCAATGTTTATACTATCACCTGCAGCACTAAGTTTTGTACTTATTATTGGTGCGATTACATGTTTGTTTATGGGCTTGATTGCGATAGTACAGACAGATATAAAAAGAGTAATTGCATATTGTACACTTTCTCAGCTTGGGTATATGATGGTAGCTCAAGGTGCTGGAGCATTTTCTATTGGGATGTTCCATCTGATGACGCACGCTATGTTTAAAGCATTGTTATTCTTAGTGGCTGGTTCTGTAATAGTTGCGATGCATCACGAGCAAGATATTCGTAGAATGGGTGGCTTAAGAAAGTATATGCCTGTTACATATTTATGTATGCTTATAGGTGCTTGGGCACTTGCAGCATTACCTCCATTCTCAGGTTTCTTTTCAAAGGATTTGATTATTGAAGCGGCGCAGTCTACGACTGTATATGGTCACCAGTTTGCATACTACATGGTATTAGCATGTGCATTTGTGACATCTTTCTATATTTTTAGAATGTTTTTCTTGGTATTCCATGGTAAAGAGAGAATGTCAGAAGAAGAGAAGTCTCATATCAAAGAGTCGCCGTTTAGTGTACTAATTCCATTGGTATTATTGGCTATACCTTCAGTATTTGTTGGAGAGTATTTCTTCACAAGTATTTTATCGCAAAATCATGGTTTATTTGGTGATACTATAACTTCATATATTCAGGCAGGACTAGGTGGAGAATCTGTTACAGCTCATCTTGCTAGTGAACCTGCTACAGTTAGCTCTATAGCATTTATAAAACATTCAATATCAACAGTACCATTCTGGTTAGCTTTCAGTGCTTTAGTTTTGGCTTATATTTTGTATATATGGTTGCCAGTTATACCAAGAGTGCTTGCAAATGCTAAGTCTGGGTTTGGTATTGTTTATCATATTTTAGTTAAGAAATACTTTATTGATACTCTTTATGATGTTGTATTTGTTAATATCTTCTTGGCTATTAGTACTTTCCTATGGAAAGCAGTAGATATCTTTATCATAGATAAAACGATTGTACATGGCACATCTAGTCTGATCTATCATACTGGTGATAGTTTTAGAAAAATTCAACGTGGATATCTGTTTGACTATGCTTTTGTAATGATGGTCGGTGTGTTGTTATTTATGATTTTGCTAATATCAGTATAGGTAGAGGGTAAACTAGTATTATGAATTTAGGTAATTACTTATTAAGTTTAATAATTTGGCTTCCAATAGTTGGTGGCTTTGTTGTATTAGCGACAAGAACAAAAGAGTTGCATGGTGATGCTGCACGTTGGGTAGCTTTGGTATTTAGCTCTTTAACTTTAGCTTTATGCATACCTTTGGTAGCATCTTTTGATTATAGTAGTTCTGCACTGCAGTTCCAAGAATCAGCAAAATGGTTCAAAGTATTTGGCATGCATGATATTTATTATGGTCTAGGTGTTGATGGGTTTTCAGTTTTATTTATTGTTTTAACAAGTTTTGCTACTTTAGTTATTGTTCTAGCAGCTTGGACTTCTATCAAAACAAAAGTTAGACAGTACATGGCGATATTTTTGATTACTTGCGGTCTGACAAATGGTGTTTTCTGTGCAACAGACTCTATACTCTACTATGTTTTTTGGGAAGCATTATTAATTCCAACTTGTTTGGGTATTGGTATTTGGGGTGGTAAGAACAAAGCGTATGCTGCTGTTAAATATTTTATGTATACTTTCTTTGGTTCGGTGTTCTTACTAGCTGCGATTTTATATATTCAAACAAGAGTGGCAGCATCTCCAGCTGATGTACTAGTAAGTGCCGATACATATTCAATCCAAAACTTTATCGCATGGGCTGCTCAGTCAAATGGATTAGCAGATTCTGTTAAGTTTACACTTACTGCTCAATGGTTAATATTTGGTGCTTTCTTCTTAGCTTTTGCAGTTAAAATTCCGATGTGGCCATTCCATTCATGGTTGCCAGATGCTCACTCAGAGGCTCCAGCTGGAGGTTCTGTTATACTTGCAGCACTTATGCTTAAACTAGGTGCTTATGGTTTCTTAAGATTTGCAATACCGATGCTACCTGAAGTTACAGCATCATTAGAGTACGTACTGATAATTATGTCTTTGATAGCTATTGTCTATGTTGGTGTGGTTGCAGTTGCTCAGACTGATGTCAAAAGACTGATAGCATATTCATCAATTTCGCATATGGGTCTTGTTACATTAGGTTTGTTCTCTATATTCATACTTAAGAGTGCTGATCATGTGCTTGGTACAACTAATGCGCAATTAGCACTACAGGGTGCTGTATTTCAGATGATTGCTCACGCATTTTCTTCTGGTGGTATGTTTATTGGTATTGGTTATCTATACTTAAGAATGCATACAAGAGAAATATCAGACTTCTCAGGTGTAGCTAAGACTATGCCAATATTTGCAATGTTTTTCTTACTTTTCTGTATGGCTAATGTAGGTTTACCAGGCACTAGTGGCTTTGTCGGTGAGTTTATGATTTTATTGGCTGTATTCCAGTACTCTCCATTAATAGCATTAATTGCGGGTTTAACTTTGGTTATAGCACCAATTTATACTCTATGGATGTATAAGAGAGTGTTTTTTGGAGAAGTGGTATCTACACAAGTAGCGAACCTGACTGATTTGAATAAGATGGAGCTGTTTGTATTTATATTGTTAGCGGTACCAACTTTATTGTTTGGTTTTTATCCAGAGCCGATACTGCATCTTTCAGAAGCTGCTTCGGCTAATATTGTTGGTTTATCTCTATAGGGTGGTGTTTTGATTATGAGTTTATCAATTCTTTATATATTACCAGAAATACTATTAGCACTAGGTGTGATAGTTGTAATGTTTTCTGGACTTTTTTTACACGGTAAAATTAGGAATATTAACTACATATTCTTTCAAGTATTTACACTACTTGCTCTTGTTGCTACTTTTGCCAAAGAATACTTAATCCAAAATAGTAGCTTTGTTTTTGAAGGACAAGTTGTATTTAGTGGTTTTGCTTATACGCTACAGTTAGTGATACTTGTATTGGCAGTATTCGTGGCACTATATTCAAGAGAGTATGTGAAAGATAGAAAAATATCAGACGGTGATTTTTATACACTTTTGATGTTGTGTGTGTTAGGTGCGATGGTTCTTACAGCTGCACATAGTTTAGTTACAATCTATATCGGTTTAGAGTTATTGTCATTACCAATGTATGCACTAATAGCAATCTATAGAGATTCTAGTATAGGCCTTGAAGCTGCTATTAAATATTTCGTATTAGGAGCTATTGCTTCAGCTTTGTTGTTATTTGGTATGTCATTTGTATATGGTATGACAGGTCAACTTGATATCACTGATATTGCAACTGCACTTTCACAAGGAAATTTCACAGGTTTAGAGCAGCAGTTCTTACTTGTATGTTTAGTTATGATGATAGCAACTTTCTTATTCAAACTAGGAGCTTTCCCATTTCATATGTGGTTGCCAGATGTTTATCAGGGGGCGCCAAATGCCGTTGCGAACATTGTTGCCACTATTCCAAAAGTAGCAGCATTCGCTATGCTTGTTAATATTCTATTCGTAGGCTTTCCATCGCTTAAAGATTCTTGGATATACTTATTTAGAGTTATAGGTATATTGTCGATATTCTTCGGTAGTTTAGTGGCTTTATCGCAAACAAACGTTAAGAGACTTTTGGGTTATTCTACAGTATCGCAAATAGGTTTTGTTTTATTAGCTACTACACTTAATCTGCAAGGTTATGCCTTAACAGCAGCTAGCTTCTATGTAATAGTTTATGTTTTTACTACTCTAGCAGCGTTTGGGGTATTAACTACAATCTCTGTTGGCGGTTATGAAGTTCAAGATCTTAAAGATCTAAAAGGTTTCAATACAAAAAACTCTTGGTTAGCATTTATACTGCTGATAGTTTTGTTCTCTATGGCAGGGATTCCTCCATTCGGTGGTTTCATAGCAAAATTATTTGTCATCATGGGATTAATTAATGATGGCAGTTATGTATTAGCATGTTTTGTACTATTTATGGCTGTTATTGCATCTTTCTATTATGTAAGAGTTATTAGAACTATGTACTTTGATAAGCCAGGGAATAATGAGACAGTTAAGCCTCCAATGACATCTCTTATAGCGCTAAGCATTAACGGCTTGGTTCTTTTATTCTTAGGTATTGTGCCAATGCTTCTTCTTGGAGTTCTTTCTCAAGTTACTAACGTTATTTAAGAAGGGGCTGTGAGAAAATGTTAGAGTTTCTGTTAGTTGTTACAGTGGTTTTGAGTATATATTTTTATATATCTAATACTAAAAATATTCAAAATGTACAAAATGTACAAAAGTACAAAATTCATAAGGTCATAAGGCTTACGATACTAGTAATGTCGATATGTGTTGTGTACTTCTCAATTTCACATGTTCGTCATGAACTAAGTTTAGTTAACGATTCACCTTTTTCATTTTTCTTGTCTAAGAATGAAATAAAGGCTGCACATGATGCTGCTTATTTCGAATCTTTTAGATATGCTGTGTATGGTGTAATAGCTATTGTATGTTTAGCTTTCACATTAATGAAAAGGGTTAAAAAGCAGTAGATTAGTTCACAATTATAAATCGTATCTATTTCCTATTTGAATGACTGTATATTTCTATGCTTATTAAGTATGTATATCAAATCTTTATTTGCTAATTTCTTATATAATTTTTATACTTTCTAGTAGTAGTCAAAAACGATCTTATAATACGATGAAAGAAATTTTAGGTCCAATTAATGATGTAATCAAAAACTCGAAAGATAATATTATTAATAAAAGTTTAAAAAAACTTGATGTGGTGAGTAGAGAAGAGTTTGAAATACAGAAAAAAATTCTTCTGAAAACACGTCAAAAATTAGAGCAGATCGAAGCTAAGTTGGATAAATTAATAGCTGAGAAAGAGTGAGATGTCTTTAGCAATTCTAAAAAGTCGAGCTCAATTGGGTATTGAAGCACCGCTTGTCTCGATAGAAGTTCATTTGTCAAATGGTCTGCCTGGCTTATCAATAGTAGGCTTACCAGAGGCAGCTGTCAAAGAGAGCAAAGATCGTGTTAGAAGTGCTATCATAAACTCGGGATTTAATTTTCCAAATAAACGTATCACAATTAATCTTGCTCCTGCAGATTTACCTAAGAGTAGTGGAAGATTTGATTTGCCTATAGCATTAGGTATTTTATATGCATCAGGCCAAATAAATATTGTTAGAAATGTTGAAGATTTCGAGTTTGCTGGAGAGTTGTCTCTAGGTGGTGAGCTTAGGAAAATTTCTAGTGCGATACCGATGGCTATTAAGTGTGTTGTGAATAACAAAAAACTTGTGATACCTATTCATAATGAAAAAGAGATTGCTTTAGTTGAAGATGTTTGTGCTTATTCTTTTGAGACTCTAAAAGAAATCGTAGATTTTTTATCTGGTGACGATAAAGTTTCGGTAGAACAATTACAAGAAATTGACTTTGAGAGACTGTATTATGATTTAGAAGATGTAAAGGGACAATATCAGGCTAGATGCGCTTTGGAAATTGCAGCAGCAGGTGGTCATAATATTCTTTTAGTTGGTCCACCTGGTACTGGTAAGACCATGCTTGCTAGTAGGCTTAATTCTATTTTGCCACCATTAGACAAGAAAGAAGCCCTTTCATCGGCGATGATTGCTTCAATTGAAGGTGAATTAGGGATAGCGGAAAGTTTTTATAAAAGACCATTTCGTCATCCTCACCATATTTCTTCAGGTGTTTCTTTGGTCGGAGATGGTAGCAACCCTATGCCTGGTGAAATATCTTTAGCTCATAATGGTGTGTTATTCCTTGATGAGTTACCAGAGTTTGACCGTAAGGTTCTAGAAGTTTTAAGAGAACCTCTTGAGACGGGAGTTGTAAATATTTCTAGAGCAAAGTGTCAGGTAGAGTATCCAGCTAACTTTCAATTGATAGCTGCTATGAATCCTTGTCCGTGTGGGTATTTAGGATCGCAGTATAAAGAGTGCTCAGATTCAATTCAATCAATTAAAAGGTATCAAAGTAAGCTTTCAGGACCTCTTTTAGACAGAATTGATTTACAAGTTGAGGTTCTTGAGCTAGCAAAAGAGGATCTAACAAATCAAGAATTAAGAGGTGAAAAAAAGTAGTATAATTAGGGAGCGAGTTAAAAAAGCGAGAGATATCCAGATCACTAGGCAAGGTAAAATAAATTCAATGCTAACAAGTAAAGAGTTAGACGAGGTTTGTGACCTTGATGAAGAAAGTAAAAAAATACTAACACTAGCTATAGAAAAGCTTGGACTATCTGCCAGAGGGTACTATAAAATACTCAAAGTAGCTCGAACAATAGCAGATTTAAGAGGATGCAAGAAAATTGAAAAACTAGCAATCCAAGAAGCTATAGGTTACAGAAAAATAGACAAGTTTTTTAAATAGTCCTTCACAATAAATTTAAAGGTACATTTTAAGTATGAGAGAGTTGTTTTTGGATGCTTTTAAGCATGAGAAATTAGAAAAACCACCGATATGGATAATGCGTCAAGCTGGTAGATATTTACCAGAATATCGTGCAGTAAGATCAAAGTTTGAGAACTTTATGGATATGTGTCGCAATACAGATGCTTGTTGTGAGGTGGCACTGCATCCGCTAGAAAGATATGATCTTGATGCTGCAATTGTATTTTCAGATATTTTAACTATTCCTGAAGCAATGGGTATGGATCTAAAATTTATCAAGGGAGTTGGCCCTGTATTTTCTGATCCTATTGAGTCAGAAAAGGATTTAAATAGGTTAAAGTCAGCAGAAGATAGTGTTGGCGATTTGGAGTATGTTTATGATGCGGTTAGGACTACGAAGGCTGCTATAAATGTACCCCTTATAGGCTTTACTGGAAGTCCATGGACACTCGCGGCATATATGGTTGAAGGATCTGGCTCAAAACAATTCAGTAAACTAAGAAAAATGATGTATGCAAATCTTCAATTGATGCACGCACTTCTTCAAAGGTTAGCTGACATAACAGTGATTTATCTACTTGAGCAAGTCAAAGCTGGTGCTAGTTCTTTAATGATTTTCGATACTTGGGGAGGAATTTTACCTTTAGAACAGTATAAAGAATTCTCATTAAAGTATATGGAATATATTGCTAAAAATGTGAAGAAGAGATCTAATGTTCCTGTGGTTTTCTTCACAAAGGGAGGCTCAAACTTTTTTGAGGAGTTGAAAGATAAATCATGTGATGGTGTTGGTGTGGATTGGAATGTAACTCTAGATCAAGCTCGTCATAGAATAGGTGTGGGTAAGGTTCTGCAAGGTAATTTTGATCCAGCATTTTTGTATGGCACATCTGATAGTATTAGAAACACGGTTAAGAAAAACATCGAATTTATTCAGTCTGATAAGCTAAATAACTACATTGTTAATTTAGGTCATGGCATTTACCCAGATATTAATCCTGATAATGTTAAAATTATGGTAGATGCAATAAGAGAATTCAGTGTTTAAAAAAACAAACTGTCATAAAGCTTGACATCTGTTAAAATGTTGTTATTATATATTGTCATAGACGCGGGGTGGAGCAGCTTGGTAGCTCGTTGGGCTCATAACCCGAAGGTCGTAGGTTCAAATCCTGCCCCCGCTACCAAAAGTTTTTATTTTATAAAGGCCCTTCAAGGGCTTTTTTGCTATCTAGAGGGTATGCAAAATCTAAGGGGTGAAAATGTTACTAGATGATTTGTATGAAATAGTAGAACCCATCACAGCTGATTTAGGCTATATTTTATGGGGAATAGAGGTCGTGGGTGCTGGCAAGCTTACTATACGTATTTTTATTGACCATGAGAACGGTGTTTCGGTTGATGATTGTCAGGTTGTAAGTAAAGAGGTGAGTGCAATTTTTGATGTGGAAGATCCTATCTCAGATAAGTATGTTCTAGAAGTGTCTTCTCCAGGGATGAATCGCCAAATTTTTAATATTGTTCAGGCGCAAGCTTTGGTAGGATTTAATGTTAAGGCAGTTACCATAACTCCAGTTGAGTCTCAAACAAAATTTAAAGGTGTGCTTGAGAGAGTTGAAGGCAATAACGTTATTCTAAAGCTTGATGATGGCAGAGAAGTCAGTTTTGATTTTGATGAGCTTAAGAAATTTAGAGTTTCGCCAGATTTTAGTTAGATAGAGGGATTAGGTATGAGCAAAGAATTATTGTTAGTATTAGAAACTGTAGCAAACGAGAAAGATATTTCAAAAGACCTTTTGTTCGAAGCTATGGAAGAGGCGTTAGCTATTATAACTAAAAAAGAGCTTGACGAGCATATGAATATCGAAGTTAAAATCGATAGGGTTACAGGTGACTTTAAAGCAGATAGAGTTTGGTATATTGTGTCAGAAGATGAGGATTTGATTGATTATTCTAAAGAACTCTATGAGGATGTCGCGCAAGAAAAGGGCTACAATGTCAAAGCTGGCGATGTGATCCGTGAATCTGTAGAAGTCAAAGAGTATGGGCGTATCGCTGCTACTATGGCAAAACAGATCTTAATGAAAAAGATTAAAAATTTCGAAAGAGAAAAGACGGCTAGATTTTATCAAAGTAAGATTGGAGATATTGTTTACGGAGAGGTAAAAAGAGCAAATTACGAGATTTTGGTTATTGATCTTGGTAATAATGCTGAAGGTATCCTACCAAAGAAAGATTTGATTTCTAGAGAGAGATTTCGCGTTGGTGATAAGATTAGATCATGTGTTGAGAGTGTTGAGGTTGATGAGTTTGGTAAACCAAGCATAGTCATGCTTAGTCGCGCTAGTAATATGATGCTTAAAGCTTTATTTAAATTAGAAGTTCCTGAGGTTGAAGAGGAGCTTATAAATGTTGTAAATGTTGTTCGTGAACCTGGTTTTAGATCAAAAGTTACTGTTAAGAGCAATGATCAGCGGATAGATCCATGCGGTGCTTGTGTGGGTGTTAGAGGATCAAGAATACACTCTATTATGAACGAGCTAAATGGTGAGAAAGTCGATGTTATTCTATGGGATGAAGATATGGTTCAATATGCGATCAACTCTTTATCACCAGTTGATTCTGAAGATATCTTAGAAGTAAATGTTGATGAAGAAACTAATTCAATGGATATAGTTGTTAAACAAGAAAGTTTATCAAAAGCTATTGGTAAGAATGGAGTTAATGTCAGATTAGCTAGTGCTTTAATCGGTTGGAAGATAAATGTTTTATCTGATACTGAGCAAGAAGAAAAGCAGATGTCTATAGTTGAGAAATTTGTTGAAGCATTAGATATCGATCATGATTTTGCTTTGGTGCTAATAGAAGAGGGTATTGAAACGTTAGAGGATTTAGCATATTTAGATAGAGATGAGCTTTTGGAAATTGAAGGCTTTGATGAAGAGATTGTAGATGAGCTTCAAGAAAGAGCAAAGGCCGTGATTTTATCTCAAGCATTAGGTGGTAAAAAGCCGGCTGAAGATTTACTTAATATGCAAGGTATGAATCAGGAGTTAGCGGATAAGCTTGCTCAAAATAATATAGTGACAATGGAAAATCTGGCGGAATTATCTGTGGATGAGTTGCTTGACATTGTTGCTATTGATGAAAAACAAGCAACAGATTTGATAATGCAAGCAAGAGCCCCTTGGTTTGAATAGAAAGTACGAATCAAAATAGTACAAAGGAGAGGGAAATGGCAGAGATTACGGTTGGCCAACTGGCACAACAAACAAATAAAGAAGTAAGCACATTACTAAAGCAACTTAAATCTTTTGGTATAGAAAAAAGTAGCGAAAAAGATACTTTAACTCCGGAAGAAATGAAAACTCTTTTAGATAAGATTAATAGTGCTAAAAATACTGTTACTAGAAAAAAAGTAACTTTTCTTAAGCTTGATGGTAAGCATAAGATAAATGTTTCGGTCAAGAAAAAAAGACGAGTTGCAAAAAAAGTAGAAGAACAATCTCCAGCTAAAGTAGAAGAATCTATAGTTGAAAGGCCACAAGCAGCAGTTGATGTTAAAGATAATAAAGCTGTTGAAAGTGTAGAGAGAGATTCTGTTAATCTTGTACAACCTCAGCAAGAAAAGCCTGTTACTAAACCAGTTGTAAAAGGTAATGGTTTTAAGATAACTGCTATGCCTGAAGTCAAAATTAAAGAGAATAATTCTCAGGATGAAGAAAAGTCATCTGAAGATAAATCTACAGAATCTAAAAATAATAAGAAAAAGTCTCCGAAGAAAGTCTTCACTGAAAGTGGTAACAACACTAATACTAAATATAAAAGAGAAGAAGAGAAGAAGTCCAAAGCTAAAAAGGCTAGTGGTAAAGGCTTCAAAAAAGCTAATCCAAGACAATTGTCACAACTTGCGGGTGATTTGGAATCATTTGATGAGTTTGGTAGTAAGAAAGGTAAGTTAAAAGCACCTAAGGTTAAAAAACAAGAGTTTACAATGCCTGTCGAAAGTGCTATTAAAACAATTGAAATACGTGAAGGTATTACAGTTAGTGATTTGGCTAATAGAATGGCAGTCAAAGGCGCTGAGATTGTTAAAGTATTATTTAATATGGGTGTAATGGCTACAATTAACCAATCATTAGATCAAGACACAGCGGTTTTGATTGTTGAGGAAATGGGGCATAAATATACATTACATAATGAAAATGCTCTTGAAGAAGCTGTGACTACTGTTGATAGAAGTTTACATAAGAAAATATCTCGTGCGCCTGTTGTAACTATTATGGGTCACGTAGATCATGGTAAGACCTCTCTATTAGACTATATACGTAAAGCAAGGGTTGTAGCAGGAGAGGCTGGTGGTATAACACAGCATATCGGTGCATACTCTGTTAAAACAAGTAAAGGAGCTATTACTTTTCTAGATACTCCTGGTCATGAAGCTTTTACATCAATGCGTGCTCGTGGTGCTAAGAGTACAGATATCGTAATACTTGTGGTTGCAGCAGATGACGGGGTTATGCCTCAGACTGAGGAAGCTATTCAGCATGCTAAAGCAGCGGGTGTTCCAATCGTTGTAGCTGTCAACAAAATTGATAAGCCAGATGCCGATCCTGATAAGGTTGTCGGTGAGTTAGCTCAACGTAATGTTATTCCAGAATCTTGGGGTGGGGATGTTATGTTTGCTAATGTTTCTGCTAAAACTGGTGAAGGCGTTGCAGAGTTATTAGATGCTGTGTTATTACAATCTGAAGTTCTAGAGCTAGAAGCATTTGCTGAAGGTTTAGCTGAAGGTGTTGTTATTGAATCTCGTCTAGAAAAAGGACGTGGTCCAGTTGCAACAGTACTAGTTCAGAATGGTAGTCTTAAACAGGGTGATAATATCTTGTGTGGTACTGAGTATGGTAGAGTCAGAGCAATGCATGATGATCTAGGTAAACAGATTAAAGTAGCAGGGCCAGCAACTCCAGTTGAAATACTAGGTTTATCAGGTGTTCTAGCAGCTGGTGATGATATGGTTGTTATTGAGAATGAGAAAAAAGCTAAAGAGCTAGCTGCTCAAAGATCTCAAAGACAAAAAGAAGCTAAGATAGCACAAGAACAGTCTCTTAAACTTTCTAATATGTTTAGCAACATGGGCAAAGAAGGTGAGCAACAAACTCTTAAAATCATTCTTAAGGGTGATGTACAAGGTTCAGTTGAAGCAATTAGAGAGTCATTACTTAAGCTTTCCACTGATGAGGTGAAGGTTGATATAATTGCAAGTGGTATCGGAGCTATTACTTCTTCTGATGTAACCTTAGCGGTTGCTTCGACAGCAGTAATTATTGGTTTTAATGTTAGGGCAGATAGTGCAGCTAAGAAACTTGCGGAAGTTGATGGTGTGGAGCTTCGCTACTATAATATTATTTACGATCTGATAGATGATGTTAAGAAAGCAATGACTGGTCTATTATCTCCTGATATGAAAGAGCAAATTATCGGTATAGCTGAAGTTAGGGAAGTCTACAGATCTTCTAAGTTCGGTTCGATCGCAGGCTGTATGGTTGTTGAAGGAGCTGTAAAGCGTACAAATCCTATTCGTGTATTACGTGATAACGTTGTGATATATGAAGGCACACTTGAGTCCTTAAAGAGATTTAAAGATGATGCAAGTGAAGTCAAAAAAGGTATGGAGTGTGGTATAGGTGTCAAAAACTATAATGATGTGCGTGAAGGTGACCAAATAGAAGTGTTTGAAGTTATTGAAGTTGCTAAGGAGCTATAATTATGGCAGCAGAAGGTAGAGTGCAACGAGTAGCAAGTGAGCTTCAAAAGGTGATATCTTTGCTGCTACGTACAAAAATAAAAGATAGTAAGCTTGCTACTGCAACTATTACTGAGGTTGAGCTTTCTAAAGATCTATCTTATGCAAAAGTATATTACACATGCTTAGATATTCAAGAAGCTCAATATATCTCTAAAGCCTTTGAAAAATCAAAGGGTTTTTTTAGATCATCTATAGCTAAATCATTAAATCTTAGAATAGTTCCAAATCTTAAGTTTATTTATGATAAGTCTCTTGATTATGGGATGGAAATGGAAGGAAAAATCCAGCAGGCTCTAGAAGCTGATTCTAAAATAATCAAGCAAGATGATAATTCGTTACAAGAAAACTATAAAGATAGTGATAAAGAAACTAAAGTTGAAAAATTAAGGTAGGTAGCTTATGAGCAAACTTACTATTATTCGTGGTTTTAATGATATTCTTCCTCAAGAGAGCTGTAAGTGGCAGTTTTTAGAGTCAAAAATAAAATCAATTCTAGATAAGTATAATTATGATGAAGTAAGGCTACCCGTCTTAGAAAAGAGTGAACTATTTCATAGAAGCGTAGGAGAAACATCGGATATGGTTTCTAAAGAAACTTATGATTTTGTAGATAGAAGTGGAGAAAGTTTAACGCTCAGACCTGAAGGAACGGCTGGCTGTGTGCGTATGGTAATCGAAAATAGTTTGGCTAATAGAGGACAAACACAAAAGCTTTGGTATTCTGGTCCTATGTTTCGCTATGAGAGACCTCAAAAAGGTAGGTATAGACAATTTTATCAACTTGGTGTTGAAGCTTATGGTTATGATAATATTGCAATAGACCTAGAAATTCTTACTATTAGCTGGAACTTATTTAGAGAACTAGGTATTTCTGAATGTGTAAAATTAGAGTTAAATAGTCTTGGATCGAGTTCTAACAGACAAGAATACACGAAGGCATTGTTAGAGTATCTAAAACCATATCATGCTCAGCTTGATGAAGATTCAATCAAAAGATTAGACAAAAACCCTCTGAGAATACTTGACTCTAAGAATGAGCAAACTCAGCAGGTATTAGCCAATGCACCTAAACTTATTGATTTTATTGATGAAGATTCATTGGCGAGATTTGAGCAGACATGTGAGTATCTTGATAACTTAGGGGTTAACTATCGAGTTAATCAAAAGTTAGTTAGAGGTTTGGATTATTATAGTGGATTAGTCTTTGAGTGGGTCACAGATCGGTTAGGAGCTCAAGCAGCAGTATGTGCTGGCGGTCGTTATGATAATTTAATAGAAAGCTTAGGTGGGCAAAAAGCGGGTGCTATTGGTTTTGCTATTGGCTTAGAGCGTCTATTACTTTTGCTTGAGAGTGAGGGTAAGCTTCCAATTGAAGATAATAAAAGTGATGTTTTTTTCATATTAGATAATAGTCAGCTACATAGATCGTTACTATTAGTTGAAAATGTTCGTCAAGAATTGCCGGCATTAAAAATAGATATGGATTTGAAATTTGGCAGCTTTAAATCACAGTTTAAAAAGGCAGATAAATCAGATGCTAAAATAGCTGTAATAATTGGTCAAGATGAATTATTGCGACAGACTGTTGGTGTAAAATATTTACAACAAGATAAGCAACAAGAACAAATTCCTTTGAATAAATTAATAAATTTTCTAGAAAAAATAGCTATATGAAGTTACATAATATAAAAGGTTATGCTTGGATAGTTGTAGGTCTGAGCTCATTTTTACTGATTGATAAATATATAATGAATGTTTCTCCTAGTCTGATAGCAAATGAGTTGATGACTAGTTTTTCGATAAACGCTACTGAAATGAGCGCTATGGTATCATTATTTTTATGGTCAGTAGTGTTTTGTCAGTTTTTTGTAGCTGGGCCAATTATAGATAAGCTGGGATTTAGAAAGGTCAGTTTTTTTTCACTAATTCTTTCTGCAATTGGGCTAATACTATTTGTTCTTTCCGCTGACATTCATAGCTTTGCGCTCGGTTGTATTTCTCGATTGATGATTGGAGTTGGTGCTTCATTTGCTACGGTTGGTTATATTAAAGCTGCTGCAGTTTGGTTTGATCCACGTAAATTTGCTTTTGTTTGTAGTTTTTTAATGACTGCTGCAATGCTGGGGGCTTTGCTTGGACAAGTTCCACTTGTATATCTTATTGAAATTACAGGGTCATGGCATAGAGCATTAATTGGCTATGCTTGTTTTAGTATCGTTATGGCCTTATTATATTTGGCTTTAGTGAGGGATTATAATCCTGAGGCATCATTTGCAAATGGTTCAAAAGGAAATACCGGTACTCTTGCAGGTATAAAAAAGGTACTCATGAATAAGAACAATTGGTATCTTACTTTATATACAGGACTAACCTTTACAACGATAGATGTTTTTGGCGGTATTTGGGGTAATAACTACTTTAGAGAGTTGTATGGTATTCCAGCAAAAGAAGCTTCATTTATTGTATCAATGATGTTTCTTGGACTTGCCATAGGCTCTCCAGTAATAGGTAAGCTGTCTGAAAAATTTGATAATAGAGTTAAAATTATGATAATTTTTCATATAATTGCTACAATTTGTTTGGCTTTGGTTTTACAATTTAAGCTTACGCCTGGAGTTTCAGGAGCACTATTGTTTATATTTGGGTTTTGTTTAGGAGTATATATGCTTGCTTTTGCGATAGGTAATCGTATAAATCCAATAGTTGTAGCTGCTACTGTAGCTGCGCTGATTAATACTGGTGAACCGTTACTTGGGGCATTATTTGATCCTTTAATAGGGCATTTGCTTGATCTAACATGGACTGGTCAATATATGGATGTTCATAATCAGATTACGAATGTAGCCGCAGAAGGAGCTCATAGATATTTTCACATAAGTGCTTATCATAATGCTTTCTTAATTTTAGTATTTAGTATGATTGTATCTTTTTTTCTACTAGTTTTAGTTAAAGATAAAGAAGTTGAATAATGAATTTAGATGATATTTATCTCCAAAAGGTTCGCGAGCTCGATTTGAAGGTTGATTCTTTGCAGCTTGAAGCCATCAGAGGTTTGCAAGAAATAATAGATCAGATATTAGTAAATAAAAAAACAAAATTTGGCTTTCTTAAAAGGTCACTATATCCATCTGTAAAGGGATTGTATATGTGGGGAGGTGTCGGTAGAGGGAAGACTTTTATTATGGATATTTTCTATAATAATCTACCGATAGAGCAGAAAAGAAGACAGCATTTTTCACACTTCATGAAAGGTATTCATTCTGAATTAAGGAAGTACCAAGGTTATAAGAATCCTATATCAAGAGTGGCCTATGATATGGCAAAAGATATGCGAGTTATTTGTTTTGATGAGTTTTTTGTCGAAGATATAGCTGATGCTATGATTTTGGGGAATGTTTTTACGGAATTGTTTAAGCTTGGTGTGACACTGGTTGCAACTTCAAATATTGAGCTAGAAAATTTGTATAAGAGAGGCTTGCAGAGAGAGTTGTTTTTACCAGCTATTGATGTTTTGATTAAAAACGTAAATGTTTTAAATTTAGATTCTGGGGTTGATTATAGATTTCGTTTGCCAAATGAGTATTTAAATTATATCTATCCATATAACGAGCAGAACCGTAAAAATTTTTTTGATAAATTTTTCCTTAGAAATCATCACTTTGATAAAGATATTAATATAGAAGTTTTGGGCAGAGAGATTTTTGCTATGCTTGTAAGCCATAAAGATATATGTTTTGATTTTAGAGTCATTTGTGGTAATGGGCGTAGTTCTTATGACTATATTTATATTTGTAGTAAGTATGAACAAATTTTTATATATAATCTGACAGGATTTGATCAATGTAATGAAGATATGGCAAGAAGGTTTATTGCTTTGATTGATGAGTTTTATGATCAAAATAAGAAAGTTGTAATTTTGGCTAATAATGATTTTACAGAGTTGTATGAAGGTGAGCGCTTGAAATTTGAATTTCAGCGAACAATAAGCCGACTTAATGATATGCAGAATTCTAGTTTTGGTGTTTTAAATGAATAAAGTTCAATTGATTGAAGTTACTGATGATGTTATAGAGCAAAGAATCGATAACTTCTTGATAAGTAAGTTTTCACGACTACCAAAATCATTAATTTACCGTTGGATTCGTAAAGGTGAACTACGAGTTAATAAAAAAAGGGTTAAGCAAACAACTCGCGTAAGTGCGGGAGATATTGTTAGAGTGCCACCATTTAGTCTAGAAGAAAATTTAGAGATAATAAAAGTATCGAAATCTCATTTGGACTTTTTGGAACAACGAATTTTATACGAGACCGATGATTATATCGTTGTTGATAAACCATCAGGTATGGCTGTCCATGGTGGTTCCGGAGTTAATTCAGGTCTGGTGGAGCGTTTAAGACAACTACGTCCTAAGGTAAGGCGTTTAGATTTGGTGCATAGACTTGATAAAGAAACATCAGGCTGTGTGCTGCTAGCCAAAAAGCATAGCTCATTAGTATATTTTTTTGATATTTTTAAAGAGCGTAAAGTAAATAAGATTTATTACGCTTTAGTTCACGGTCATTGGGATGAAAAGGTAGATGCGATTGACTTACCATTAAGTCGTACAGAAACTAAAGATGGCCAACGAATAGTTAAAGTTGACAAACGAGAAGGAAAAAGAGCTCTTACAAGAATATTGGCAGTGCAAAAAATAGGCGATTATAGCTTATTAGAAATCAAGTTAGAAACTGGTAGAACACATCAGATTAGAGTTCATACAAGAGCAATGGGGCATCCGATTGTTGCTGATAAGAAATATGGCTATATGATTGATGATAAAAAACTACTTGCTAAAGGAGTTGATAAATTATTACTTCATGCTGGTAAATTAGAGTTTTATGATGAGAAGCAGCAGAAGCTGATATCTATTGAAGCAAAATTAGATTCAAGGTTTGATGAGTTCGTTAAAACAGAATAGTTTTATTTTAATCTTTACTGTCTTTTATCATTAATAACACTATCAGTGATGCTACCATGCTTATTACAAGGGTCGTAAATGCAAAATGGTAAGAACTTAAATCAAAATATTTAATATCGTTAGGACTTGTGTGTTGTGAAATAATTTCTCCGGCTTTATTTAGGTATTTTCCAGTCCACGACCAATCTAAGAAATAGCCGATTAAAGGATCGAATATCGCTCCTAATATAGGCTCTCCGGTATTAATAAATGCCGCTACTGTTGCAGTTATGACTATAGGATTTATACGATTTCCTATGGCAAATGAGAGCATATATATTCCAAGACATAATCCAAAAATGAAAAGTAGAATTGCTGAGAGTGTTGCACTTGTTTTAGTAAGTAAAACAAAGCTCAAAGCAATAGAACCTATTATGTGAAAGAAAATCATTACTCCTTTTCGACTATCAAGGATTTCTGATAGTTTTCCTATGATTGGTGAGCTTATTGCCATGCCAATAAATATCATTGATATAATACTGGCAGCTTCTTCACGTGATAGGTGATAGGCTTCTCTAAAGTAAGCATTACCCCAGAATCCAGCAAAGGCATCTACTGCTGTAAAACTTAAACCAACATAGAAAGTCAAAAGCCAGTTATTTTTATTTTTGACGACCTCTTTAAGTGCTTCTAGAGTTTTTAGCTGATTGCTTGGTGAGCTAGCTTCCGGTTGTTTTGGATTGAAGTCGCGTACAACTATATAATAAAGTACACCAATCAATAAGCTAGCTACCGCAAACAAGAGCATAGCCATTTTCCAATCACCACATAAAGTTATCAAATATGCTAATGGAGCTTGTGCACAAAGTGCTCCTATCATAGCAGCAGTTGCTAAAAAACTAGCAGCAAAAGCAAATTTACGAGGCTCAAACCAAACTGAAACGGCCTTAAGATAAGAAATAGTAGCGAAAGAGACACCCATGCCTGTAATAATTCTAGCTATATAAGTCATACTCAAACTACCGAGATTACAGGCAACAACAAATAGAATAACTCCCATCGCAGAAATAGTTATGGATATAGGACTAATTAGTCTAAAACCAAATTTATCTATAATAGGGCCAGCAAGAAATAGCTGACAAATAATTATTGACCAGAAAAATGCCGAGCCTAAAGCTCCTGTTTGGGTAGCATTAGTGTGGAAGCTAGACATCATATCATCGGTAATCAGGCTAGGGAATACTTGCATAATATACTTATCAAAAAGCAAGAAAGAACTGAGAATAATAATTATCCATGCATATCCGCGAATGTTGTGAATTTTTTGTTCCATACGGCGTTTATTTTGTTATAGCTTAAGAGTATAATTTTAAGTTTCTGAAATATA
Organism: Francisella noatunensis subsp. noatunensis; assembly: GCF_009823375.1. Classification (GTDB taxonomy): domain Bacteria; phylum Pseudomonadota; class Gammaproteobacteria; order Francisellales; family Francisellaceae; genus Francisella; species Francisella noatunensis. The sequence goes on from NZ_WBSX01000001.1 coordinate 46,212, forward strand.
TAAATCAAGCCCAAAGCTTTTCTTTGTTTAATATAAGCATTTTTGATATTATAGGCTCAACAAATTTACTTATATTAATATTAGATATGTTGGCGAATATTAGAATTGATGAAAAGAAGTTTATATTGATGCAATTTCTTTTAGGCTTTGTAGGTTATGTTATTGTGCTCATGGTCTATGGATATACTTATGCTAATTCATTTGCACTTGGTGCATTAACAATATTTTTAGCTAACTTTGTATTTTTTTTTAGATTGTTTATCGAAAAACAGTTTAGTCCAGGGGTTGAGATAGTTATTTTTTATTTGAGCGAACTCCTGAAATTAAGCATTGTTGCATTGATTACAATACTGCTGGCAGTTTATGTCAAACCAAAATTATTTTCTTACATTTTCGGATTACTTTTGTTACAATTAGTCATGTGTTTTGTGCCTATTTTGTTTAAAAGGGTAAGATAGGTGTATTTTAGGGTTGTAAATTACTAATTTATTTAAATTATTGGTGGAATAAGTAATGGCAAATACAGAGGCGGGTTCTCAAGTAGCTACAGAATACGTTCAGCATCACTTACATCATTGGCAAATAAGCCTAGGTGAGGGTTCTTTTTGGCAGCTAAATGTAGATTCACTGTTGGTCAGTGGGGTTTTAGGTATAGTATTTATCTTGGCTATGTTTATGGCTGCAAGACGAGCTAATGCAGGAGTTCCTGGCAAGTTTCAAAATATGATCGAAGCAGCGTGGGAGTGGATGGATGGTATGGTTGCAGAAAATTACCATCATAAAAGAGACTTTGTTACACCGCTAGCTTTGACAATCTTTGTTTGGGTTGTGCTTATGAATTTGATGGATTTACTCCCTGTAGATCTTTTTGGCTGGATAATTAGTTTCTTTACTAATAGTCATGAAGTGTATTTTAGAGTTGTGCCTACAGCAGATCCAAATGTTACTTTTGCGATGTCTATTGCAGTGTTTTTCTTGGTGATTTTTTATAATCTCAAGGCTAAAGGTTTTGGTTTGCTGAAAGAAATTTTAAGCTCTCCTTTTGGGATATGGTTATTCCCTTTAAATATATTCTTTAGGCTTGTGGATGAGATAGTTAAACCGGTTTCATTGTCGCTACGTTTGTTTGGTAATATTTTTGCAGGAGAGCTTATATTTATTCTGATAGCATTATTACCATGGTGGTTCCAGTGGACACTTGGTGGTATATGGGCAATATTCCACATACTTATAGTTTTAATACAAGCTTTTGTATTTATGATGCTAACTGTAGTTTATCTAAATATGGCTCAGGAAGCTCACTAAGTTTTAAATCAACCTAAATAAAAATAAATAAAACAGGAGAAATAAAGAATGGATATGTCTTTACAAGTTTTGGGTAACTTAAATGGTTTAACAGCAATAGCAGTTGCTTTACTGATATCACTACCTGCTTTAGGTACGGCTATAGGTTTTGGTGTGTTGGGCGGCAAGTACTTGGAAGGTGTAGCACGTCAGCCAGAATTAGGCGGTATGTTATTAGGTCGTATGTTTATCGTGGCTGCTTTCGTAGATGCGTTTGCTGCTATTTCAATTGCTATTGGTTTCTTAGTATTGTACGCGAATCCTCTAGCTATTCCAGGTCTAGCGGATGCTGCTCAGAAAGTTATTGGTGCATAATAAAGTAATATAAAATCATAATTTTATTATCTAAAGGATAAGTAGATGGATATTAATATAACTCTAATTGGGCAGATGATAACATTTGCAATCTTTGTTGGATTTACAATGAAGTTTGTATGGCCTCCACTGCGCAAAGCTTTAGACGAGCGTAGAGAAAAGATTGCTGAAGGTTTGGCGTCTGCTGATAGGGCATCTCGAGAGTTAGAAGTTGCAAAAAGACAGTCTGCAGAAATCTTGCGTGAAGCTAAGGCAAAAGCTACTGAGATAGTTGAGAATGCTTATGTTAGGGCTCATAAGGTTGATGAGCAAGCAAAAGAAGAGGCTATCGCTGCGGCTGATAAGATTAAGAGTATGGCTATGGCTGATATTGAGCAAGAAAAAGTGAAAGCAAAAGAAGAGCTTAAGCATGAAGTTGTTAGTTTGGCGATGGCGGCAGCTAGTAAGATAATATCAGCAAATGTTGATGAGCAGTCTAGCAAGAAAATTTTGAAAGACTTTGTAGAGAAAGTGTAAATTTGGATAAGAAGGTAGGTAAGTGACAAATCTAAGTGTGATTGCTAAACCGTATGCCAAAGCTGCATTTGAGTTTGCAAATGAATATAATCTACTTCAAGAATGGTCTAAGCAACTAAAATCGTTTGCCGAGTTGGTTCAAGATGACTCTATCGCTGCTATTATTTCTAGTCCTGAAATCTCTCAAACAGAGATTATAAATACAGTGAAAGATCAGCTTGATGAGAAGTTTTTCAACTTTGTTGCACTAGTAGCGGAAAATAAAAAGTTATCTATACTGCCTGAAATTTCATTCCAGTTTGAAAATATAAGAAACGTCCATAATAATATAAAAGTGGCAAATGTTACATTAGCTTATGCTATTGACAAAAACATATTGGCTAATTTGAAGACTAAGTTAGAAGAAAAATTCAGTTGTTCAATAGATATGAATGTGATTATTGATCCTGTTATACTAGGTGGAGCGGTAATTAAGGTTGGTGATACAGTAATAGATGATTCTGTATCTGGTCGTATAGAGACATTAAAAAGTATTTTGTTATCATAAATTATAGGAAGTGAGCTTATGCAATTAAGTCCATCAGAAATAAGTGGTTTAATAAAGAAAAGAATTGAAAAGTTCGATAATTCAGTTGAACTTAAATCAGAGGGTACTATCGTTAGCGTTACTGATGGTATTGTTACTATATATGGTTTAGATGATGTAACTGCTGGTGAGATGATCAAGTTGCCAGGAGATGTATATGGTCTAGCGTTAAACTTAAATACTGACTCTGTTGGAGCAGTTGTTTTAGGTGATTACGAGCATATTAAAGAAGGCGATAAAGCATATTGTACAGGCAGGATTTTAGAAGTTCCTGTCGGCGAAGCTTTACTAGGTAGAGTTGTTGATGCTTTAGGTAATCCAATTGATGGAAAGGGTGAGATCGAAACAGCTCATTCTTCACCAATAGAAAAGATAGCTCCAGGTGTAATTTGGAGAAAATCAGTAGATCAAGCTTTACAAACTGGGATTAAGTCAATTGATTCGATGGTTCCAATTGGTAGAGGTCAAAGAGAGTTAATTATTGGTGATAGACAAATTGGTAAGACAGCCATAGCTATTGATGCAATTATCAATCAAAAAGGTACTGGAGTTAAATGTATCTATGTTGCTATTGGTCAAAAGGCATCATCAATTGCAAATATTGTGAGACAACTTGAAGAGCATGGTGCTATGGAGCACACAATTATTGTTGCAGCTACAGCTTCTGATTCTGCAGCTTTGCAATATATTGCACCTTATGCCGGTTGTTCTATGGGTGAATATTTTAGAGATCGTGGTGAAGATGCAGTAATTGTGTACGATGACTTAACTAAACAAGCATGGGCATATAGACAGATTTCTTTATTATTAAGAAGACCTCCAGGGCGTGAAGCTTATCCTGGTGATGTATTCTATCTTCACTCAAGACTTCTTGAAAGAGCTGCAAGAGTAAATGAAGAGTATGTAGAGAGATTTACTAATGGTGAAGTCAAAGGTAAGACAGGTTCTTTGACCGCTCTGCCTATTATTGAGACGCAGGCTGGCGATATTTCTGCATTTGTACCAACAAACGTAATTTCAATTACTGATGGTCAGATATTTTTAGAGACAGATTTATTTAACTCGGGTCTAAGACCAGCTATTAACCCTGGTAACTCAGTATCACGTGTTGGTGGAGCTGCGCAGACTAAGATTATCAAGAAATTAGGCGGTGGTATCCGTTTGGCACTAGCGCAGTTTAGAGAGTTAGAAGCATTCTCGCAGTTTGCGTCGGATTTAGATGAAGCTACCAGGTCACAGCTAAATAGAGGTCAAAGAGTTACAGAACTTCTAAAACAAAAGCAGTTCTCGACATTGTCAATTGCTTTGATGGCATTATCATTGTATGCAGCAGATAATGGCTATCTAGATAGCTTAGAAGTTTCAGAAGTTATTCCTTTTGAATCAGCATTACATGCACTTGCAGAAAATAAATATGCAGAAGTTGTTGCTGAGATTAATGAAACTGGCAAGTATGATGCTGAGATTGCAGAGAAGTTAAAAACAATTGTTGAAGATTGTAAAGCAAATCAAGCTTGGTAATAGGAGTATAGACTATGTCTAATGCTAGAGAGATACGTTCTAAAGTACAGAGTGTTAAGAACACCCAAAAAATCACTGGTGCTATGGAATTAGTTGCAGCTAGTAAGATGAGGGGTGCGATAGTCAAAATGAATAATGTACGCCCTTATGTTGAAAGTGCAAATACTATTATCAAAAATGTTACAATGGCAAGTATTGATTATCCAAATCCATATCTTTTCGATAGAGAAGTTAAAAGGGTTGGGTATATAGTCACATCTACAGATAGAGGCCTTTGTGGAGGTCTTAATATCAACTTATTTAAGCACGTTCTTAAAGATATCAAAAAGAATCTTGATGATAGAGTTGAGGTAGATGTCTGCGTAATTGGCTCTAAAGCTGCAACATTTTTTGCAAAACTTAAAGATGTTAACGTAGTTGCTACAGCACATTACAATGATAAAGATAATGAAGGTAGTATTAGAGCTATTCGTGGTGCACTTAAAGTTATGTTAGATAGGTTTACAAATGGTGAGATTGATAGACTTTATATGAGTAGCAATCAATTTGTTAGTACAATCAAACAAAAACCAAAATTGCAAACATTGTTACCTATCCAAGACATTTTTTCAAAAGAAGAGCTTAAAACTAACAAAGAGCAGGCTTCTAAGGGTCATTGGGACTATATTTATGAAAGAGATATTGAAGAAGTTTTAAATGCTTTATGTATTAGATATATTGAAGCTCAGGTAAGAGGGGCAATATTAGAGAATGCAGCATGTGAGCAAGCTGCTCGTATGATGGCGATGAAAAATGCAACTGATAATGCAAGTGATATAATTGATCAGTTGAAACTAGATTACAACAAAGTCAGACAAGCTATGATTACACAAGAGCTTGCAGAAATTTGTTCAGGTGCGGCAGCAGTTTAGGAGAAATAAATGAGTACAGGTAAAATTATTCAAGTAATTGGTGCTGTTATTGATCTAGAGTTTTCTAGAGATAACACTCCAAAAGTATATGATGCATTAAATGTAAAAGAAGCAAATTTAGTATTAGAAGTACAGCAACAAATCGGCGATGGTGTTGTAAGAACTATTGCTATGGGTTCTAGTGATGGTCTAAGACGAGGAATGGTTGTGGAGAATACAAACGCACCAATTTCCGTACCAGTAGGGCATGGTACTTTGGGTCGTATTATGAATGTACTAGGTGAACCTATTGATGAGGCGGGGCTTATTCAGTATACAGAAACTAGGTCTATTCATCAGGCACCTCCTGCATATGATGAGTTAGCATTAAGTACAGAAATATTAGAGACAGGTATCAAAGTAGTTGATCTTATTTGTCCATTTGCGAAAGGTGGTAAAGTAGGTCTATTTGGTGGTGCTGGTGTTGGTAAGACTGTAACAATGATGGAGCTTATTAACAACATTGCAAAAGAACACAGTGGATACTCAGTATTTGCAGGTGTTGGTGAAAGAACTCGTGAAGGAAATGATTTCTATTATGAGATGAAAGATTCAAATGTACTAGATAAAGTGGCTCTAGTATATGGCCAAATGAATGAGCCACCAGGAAACAGATTAAGAGTAGCACTTAGTGGTTTAACGATAGCAGAAGGCTTCCGTGATGAAAAGCGTGATGTATTGATGTTTATTGATAATATTTATCGTTATACATTGGCCGGTACAGAAGTTTCAGCATTACTAGGTCGTATGCCATCAGCAGTAGGTTATCAGCCAACACTAGCTGCAGAGATGGGTGCTTTACAAGAGCGTATTACATCTACTAAAACTGGTTCTATTACTTCAGTTCAGGCTGTTTATGTACCAGCAGATGATTTGACGGATCCATCACCAGCGACTACATTCTCTCACTTAGATGCAACGATTGTATTATCTCGTCAAATTGCTGAGTTGGGTATTTATCCTGCGGTTGATCCATTAGATTCTACATCTAGACAGTTAGATCCATTAGTTGTTGGACATGATCACTATGAGACAGCTCGTGCTGTTCAGAAGGTGCTTCAAAGATATAAAGAGTTGAAAGATATTATTGCTATTCTTGGTATGGATGAACTCTCTGATGAAGATAAAAGAACAGTTGATAGAGCTCGTAAGATTCAAAGATTCTTATCTCAGCCATTTCATGTTGCAGAAGTGTTTACTGGCAATCCTGGTAAGTTTGTGTCGCTTAAAGACACTGTAGCTAGCTTCAAAGCAATAGTTAATGGTGAGTATGATCATTTACCAGAGCAAGCTTTTTACATGGTTGGTTCAATACAAGAAGCAATCGAGAAGGCAAAAACTCTATAATTGGGTGTAGATATGACAAAAAAATACCTAAAAGTTGATGTGGTTAGTCCCCTAGGTTCAGTTTTTAAAGGCGAGGCTGATATTGTAAGTCTACGTGGATCTGCTGGAGAAATGGGTATAGCATATGGACATACAGAGCTTCTATCCACTCTACCAGCTGGTGTGGTCAATGTTAGAAAAGATGAACATACTGATGTACTATACGTCTCAGGTGGTATTGTAGAAGTTACTCCTACTCGTGTTACAATTATGGTAGATGATATGGAGAGAGCAGAAAACTTAAATCAAGCAGAGGCTGAAAAAGCTAGAGTTAGAGCTCAGGAAGCTCTTAAGAATCCAGATGCTTCCAAACTTGATATGGAAGCTGCGAGCAAAAGACTTAGTGAGGCTGATGCTCGTCTTAAAGCTCTTAATTCTTCTAAAGGCTTGTATTACTCAAAACAAGACTAGCAACTCTATTAATTTTCAAAAAGTTTAAATCCGATTTACATTTGCTTATAAATTTATTGTAATGATTTATGAAAAAATGACTATTTATAACATATTTACATAGAATTATTTATAATTATAATACTAGTATTTGTGTTGTTTAATAATGAAAAAAGTTTTTACTTTAATTGTACTTTGTTTGTCGATAATACCCACATATATAATCGCCCAATCATCCAACGATGTTGAAGTTCAAAAAAAGCAGCTCTGTAGAGCATCTGCTTCCTAAGAGAATTATATCTGGATTCTTAGATGTTAGAACTCCTGGTTCAACATCTAGAGTTGATATTGAGCAGGCGAAGAATGATGGATATAATGTTATTGTTATAGCTTATGGTGAGGTTTATAATACAGATATTGGACTTTATATTTCTAGTCCTACATCTATACAAACTATCATTGATAAAGTGAGACAAGCTAAAAAAATGGTATGAAAGTCTTGCTAGCTGTTGGTGGCATTCCAAATACATTTCATCCTGGACTAAATAAGACAGATGTATCTCCAAAAGTTTTTGGCAAAGATATGTCAGATGCACAGATCTATTCCTTAGCAAACAATATAGTCAATTTTTTGCGTAAAAATAGTATTGATGGAATTGTTTATAGTTTTAGGAAATTCACATCAGCAGATTTTATTAATCAACTTTCTTTGGATATCAAAAAAATTGACCCAAATATTGTCATAGTTGCAGAGCCTCAGGTAAATGATTATAAATTAGTAACAACGGGTAAGAGTAATGACTATGATAAAGTAATTCAAAATGGGTATATAGATTATTTATTTATCCAAGAGTATGATACATACCCAGAATATGAGCCTGGTTTTATAGCAGATAGTTATTCAAAAATTGTCAATGATTTGAATATTCCTGTTCATACTAAGGTTTTGATTGGTGAACCAACAAATGCAATTTCAGGAGGTACAAATACAGTATATCATCCTGAGGGCAATGCAACTTTATCATTAACGACTGAACAGGCAGTAGAGCTTATGTTACCTCAGTTTGAGAAACTTAAGTTTAAACCGAGATTTGCGGGAGTAACAGGCTGGTCTTTAAATACCGATTATGCCGCTGACTTATATGGGGATTCATCTCATAGTTCCGGTTCCTTTGCTAAAAATCTTAGAGCATGTATTTATGATAACGTATGTGTTCAAGTTGATAATAGAATAAAAGGCCCTGTCATTGCGGGATTTTTGCCTTTATGGGGAAAGAGTAGCTCTTGTAATATTTCAGGTAGGCAGATAAATACAACTCCAGTTGATATATCAATGCCGGGGAATAAAGAATATTGTGATAAAAATCCTGATGTATGCAAATACAATGTAATAATAGCAGTATATGCTAGGTATACCAATAGTAAAGGATTTGAGTTGTCATTTAATGATGAGAATGGTAGCTCGAATAAGTTATATGATCCTGATGAGCTTAAAGAATTTATTGGATATATGAAGTCAAAAGGAAAACATGTTTTAATCTCTTTTGGAGGAAAGTCATCGCATATCGATTGGCAAACTGTAAACTTTGATAGTTTAATTCATATTGTAAAAGATTTTGGTTTCAATGGTATAAATTTTGATTTGCCAAAAACAGCAGTGCCAAAGGATGAGAAGCAAGCTCAAATTGCCGCTCTAAAAATAAATAGATTGATAATGACTCTTAGACACAGCGATAAGAATTTTTGGTTAACACTTTCTCCTGAGTGGGATTATATTGTAGCCCCTTTAGCTAAGAATAATAAGGACAATATGTACGTTAGTCATGGCTATGTTGAGTTATTAGATAATATTGGTATGAGTAAGATAAATTATATTTTTCTTAATACTTTTTCTGAAAGACCAGCTGATGCAATTTTAGGGTTATATAAGGATCAAAAGGGTGAATTTATGAAAATATCTCCTTTAGATGGCTATGATAAATTTTTGGCTTCGCTTGCGTGGGCTCTGACAACACCTCAAGGATTTGAAGCAAATCATCCGAAGTATGAAGTTGATAGACCTATTAAAATTCCAGCTAATAAACTTGTATTTGTTGTTCCAACAACTAAGGGCGCGGTTCATGGAGGAGATACTTATGTTTTATCAAGTTCGGAGATAAAGCAAATACTTTCATTAATGAAAGAAAATAAAGCATCCTTTGCTGGATTTGCTCTTTGGAGTATGGATTTTGATGCTACAAATATTGAGTCGGGAGATTTAAGTGATGGTTATCAGCATTTACCTTGGAGCTCTACTAATAATATAGCAAATATCGAACTACCTCCAGTAGCTTCAATTGTGAATGATAGTGATAGATACCTGAAAAAAGTAAATGATTCTCATAAACCGCAAAAATATATTATGGATACAGGAATTGTTAGATATCCATATCAGATAGGCACTTATGGATCAGATACTGTTGTAAGTTTTGCAGGTAAGATGTATAAATGTAAGTCTATGCTATAGGTCAAGCTGTGTAATGATGAAGCATATATTCCAAATGGCTTATACGGGGATCTTGCATGGGAAGAGATTAAGCCACAAAGCCCCAAAAAATATTCTGAAAGTAAGAAAAAATTTAAATTGAAAGAAGGTGAGGTAGCTACTTATCCAAAAGGTATAGGGAGCTATAAGGTGGGTCAAATTGTGCTTGCCGATGGAAGAGAGTTCGAGTGTCAGAAAGAAGAGTATTGTAATAAATCTTCTTACAGCCCTATTAAAGAAAAAGGTTTTGTGGCATGGAGTAATATTACAAATGATATTTCTCACTTTGTGAACAAAGAGCAAGATGTTAAACCTAGAGGCGCTGATTATATCTACCCTTATGGTATAGAGGATTATAAAGGGGCACGGTTGTGGCTGTTGATAAGGAATTATATAGATGTAATATCGGCCCTGAGTCAAGCTTGTGTACCATGAGTGCATATAAGCCAACGGGTAAATATGGTACAGATGCTTGGACAAAAATGAATAATAAATAATTTTTAGTGAGTAGTTTTTATTTGACCGAGTCTATAAGTTCCTTAAGTTCGCCCGACTCATTCATCTCCATGATTATATCGCAACCGCCTATTAGTTCACCTTTTACCCATAGTTGAGGAAAAGTAGGCCAATCAGCATATTTAGGTAAAATAGCACGAATATCTGGATTTTTTAGAATATTAACGAACGCAAAGGAGGGCTTTCCACATGTTCTAATTGCAGAAGCTGCATGAGCTGAGAACCCACACTGAGGCAAATTTGGAGAGCCTTTCATGTATAGGATAATATCATTTTCCTTTAGTTGCTTTTCTATTCTATCAACAACTTTTTGTTCTTCTTGTGTATACATATTTATTTCCTTTTTATTTGATTAAACAACTAAGTTTAGAAATTTTATCTAAAAAATGATAGCATATTATACTAAACGGTTATAGTACCGAGATGCTATAATAATTAATTCAACTAGTTCAGGGAGAATAATGAGATGAAATTTGAATTACCAAAACTACCTTATGCATTTGATGCATTAGAGCCTACTATTTCAAAAGAAACGATTGAGTATCATTATGGTAAGCACCATCAAGCTTATGTAACTAATCTAAACAATCTGATTGAAGGTACAGAGCATGCTGGTAAAAATTTAGAAGAAATAATAAAAACTTCTTCAGGCGGTATATTTAATAATGCTGCTCAAGTATATAATCACACATTTTATTTGAATTGCCTATCACCAGTTAAAACTGAACCATCAAGCGAGTTAAAAGCAGCTATTATTGAAACTTTTGGTTCAATAGATAACTTTAAGGATCAATTCTCGAAAGCGGCTGTAGCTACGTTTGGATCTGGTTGGGCTTGGCTGGTAAAAAATACCGAAGGCAAACTTGAGATTGTTACTACTAGTAATGCAGGCTGCCCTTTGACGGATAACAAAAAACCTTTACTTACATTTGATGTTTGGGAGCATGCTTATTATATTGATTATCGTAATGCAAGACCTAAATATGTTGAGTCTTTATGGGATATAGTAAATTGGAAATTTGTTTCTGAGCAGTTTAAGAAATAGGTTGTATCAAGTGAATAAAAATAAAGTACCACTATATTCTTTTACTGTTGGAGTATTGGCTATAGTATTTGTTTTAGTGGTGATTATACTATTTCCAAGTCTTCAAATAACTGTTGTTACAAAAAATATTGTACTAGCAGTTCTTTTGTTTCCGTGGATAATTTTTATTATTTCTCAATTATTTGTTAGAAAAAAATAAATAAATCTTTGAGTATTTATTGGATATTTGTCATTAGTTTAATTCTTTGTCTAAAAATGTAGATGATAGTAGATATAAGTATTCCTATTATAAAGCTTACTATGAAAAGTCCTTCCCATTTATAGTGGCTTTGTACATATCCAGCAAATGGTCCTACAAAGACTCTTCCTAGCGAATCGATTGAACTAAGGACAGCAAATTGTGTTGCTGAAAATTTTATATTTACAAGACTCATAATCATCGCTACAAGTATTGCTGTACCCATTGCTCCACAAAAATACTCAACGGCAACAGAGCTTACCATTAGATAGTAGTTTTTACCAACAAACGCTAGTAATACGTACATTAGATTTGCTAATGCCATAATAATACTAAAGAAGAGAAAACTTCTGTAAATACCTATTTTTCTTGCGATTAGTCCACCTACGATAAGACCTATTAAAGTTGCTGCTAATGAAAAAGCTTTGTATGAAACTGCTATTGTGGTTTTATCAAATCCTAAGTCGGCAAAAAAGACTGTATTAAGTGAAAATGCGATCGCATCTGCAAGTTTATATCCAGTTATTATCAATAATATTATAATTGCAGTTTTAATTCCTTGCCGTTTAAAAAACTCAATAAACGGCTGCGTAAAGGCTTCTTTGAAACTTTTTGGTACTGTGGTTGATGAAGACTCTTTTAAAAATAAGCAATAGAGTGGACAGATTATGAAAAATGCAAGAATTGTTATTAGTGCTAGGCTCCAACTGCTAGATATAAGTTTTTGAGTAGAAACTATATCAATATTAGTAAATAAGACATTGCTACCATAGTATTCAGTAAGTTTAGGTGTAGATATCTGTATAGGTTCAGCACCACCACTATAATAATCAGCAAATATTAGTACTAACGATCCTGTTACAAGCATTGCAATACGATAGCCAATAACTGCTATAGCATTACCAAGAGCTTTCTCTCTCTCGTTAAGAATTTCAGTTTGATATGCATTTATAGCGATGTCTTGTGTTGCAGATGTAAAGCATATTAAAAAGCCGATAAAAGCAATCATAAATGGTTGAGCTGCGGGAGATAATTGACTCATAAGAGCTATTAGAATTATTAAGATTATCTGTGTTGTAAGTATCCAACCTTTGCGTCTACCAATCCCTAAGATATTAACTTTATCAAGGAATGGAGCCCATAGGTATTTAAATGTATATGGTATTGCAATAAGTGTTAAAAAACTTATATTTTGAATGTTGATGCCACTATCTCTATACCAAAGCAGTAATGATGATGCTGTAAGCATTAGGGGTAATCCAGAGGCGTAACCTAGAATTAGCATAGTAAACATTTTGGGCTGTTTAAATGGTGCAACCAATTTGTCACTAAATGTTGGAGAGTTATTCATTATCTATAGAATAGAAATTTTTTGATAAAAGAATCGTAGCTTAATTAAGGAGAAAAGTAAATAAAATAAGAAAGCAGTTTTGATTAAATTATAAATCTCTGCTTGTTGCGCCAGTATATAACTGTCTCGGACGACCAATTTTTTGTGCTGGATCATTAACCATTTCGATCCATTGAGATATCCAACCAGAAGTTCTAGCAAGAGCAAATATTGCTGTGAACATGCTCTCTGGAATGTCCATAGCTTTTAAGATGATTCCAGAGTAAAAATCCACATTAGGGAAAAGCTTTCTATCAATGAAGTAACTATCTTGTAAAGCAATCTCTTCTAGTTTTTTAGCTATAGCAAGAAGAGGATTGTCACTATGACCAAGCTTAGCAAGAATTTCTTCACAATTTTTCTTCATTGCAGTTGCTCTTGGATCGGTGTTTTTATAAACTCTATGGCCGAATCCCATTAGTCTAAATGGATCATCTTTATCTTTAGCTTTCTCTATAAACTTATCGATATTATCAACACTACCAATTTTTGATAGCATTTTTAATACAGCTTCGTTAGCGCCACCATGAGCAGGACCCCAAAGTGCTGTAATACCTGCAATGATAGCTGCATAAGGAGAGTTACCTGTTGAGCCAGAAAGTCTAACTGTAGATGTTGAGGCATTTTGCTCGTGATCAGCATGAAGCATGAAAATAGTATCCATAGCTTTAACGTGTAGCTCATCAGGCTTAAAGCTTTCATCCTCTGCAAACATCATGTATATAAAGTTTTCAGCATAACCATACTCTTTTTTAGGTTCTAGGAATTTTTTACCTTGGTTATGTCTGTAAGCCATAGCTGCAATAGTTGCAATCTTAGCAACTATATTTTTAGCAACTTCATCTTGTGTTTCAGTTTGACCCTTGTGAATATGTTCAGCAGCCAAAACATTGACACCGGCAATTAATCCAGACATTGGATGAGTGTGTTGTGGCATAGCAGAAATAGCTGCTTTAACATGCTCACATACTGGCATCTTAGCTACAATCTCTTCTCTAAAATCTTTGATCTGAGAATCTGTTCCTAATTCACCATAAATCAAAGCATAGCAAAGATTTCTGTAATTTGATTTCTGCGTCCATTGTTCGATTGGATAGCCTCTATGTAAAAGAATACCTTTGCCACCGTCGATATACGTGATTTTAGATTCACATGCAGCTGTCGACATAAAGCCAGGGTCATAAGTAAAGACACCATGCTTTACTAGAGATGATACATCTATGCAGTCATTACCTAGACTAGGAGAGTAGATTGGTAATTCTATTTCAATATTTTTATCTGCATACTTAAGAGTTGCATATTTACTCATTAATAGGCCTCCAAGTGAGTTGATCAAAAAATACAATGCAAAAGGTTTGCAATAAAAAGATACCTTTTCTAAAAACATATTTATATAGGTATCATTATAGCGGAATAATAAGCTAAAGATTTCTGTTTTGCAAATAAAAAAGTCATAATATATCAATGATGTGAATATTGTTTATTTTGCTTAATAGTTTGTTGCATTTAATTATCTAGTAAAATATGAATCAAAAATTTGTTTAAGTATTTGAATTTGTTTTACTAAAAATATATTATTTAAGAGTTGTTGTATAACATTGGTTTACATCCGATTTACTGATATACATAAATTGCTTCGGAGGAATGTCGAGCATGAAAAAAATTACTAATGTTGATTTGATGTCAATTAAATCTTATAAGTTTCCTATTACTGCTATTAGCTCTATACTGCATCGTATATCTGGTGTGGTATTGATTTTTGCAATACCTTTGGCGGTTGTTGGTATGAATTATACACTTGCAGGTCCGGATGGCTATCAGCAAACTGTTGCTGTTTTGACTAGAGGTTGGTGCAGTATATTCTTTTGGCTGTTTTTATCATCTATAACTTATCATGTTTTTGCAGGTGTTAGACATATGATTATGGATATGGGTTTTGGTGAAAGTATGAAAGTAGCTAAGATTACTTCGTTGCTTGTTATTATTTTAGGTGTTTTATCTGCTATTTTATGGGGGTGCTACTTATGGCTGTAATTTTATTAACTTCTTCTGGAATCAAAGACTTCTTCGTTCAAAGAGTGACAGCTGTGATTATTGCTGTTTACTTTGGTTATCTGATTTTGGAAACTTTGTGTTTATCTCATGCTGGAACACTTAATTATGACAGCTGGAGAGGATTGTTCACGGATGGTATGTTTTTTAGGGTTGCTACACTGATGGCTTATTTAGCTATGTTTTTCCATGCTTGGGTTGGTATTTGGATTATTTGTGGTGACTATATTAAGTATGCTTGGGCATCAGCTCTTGTTATGCTGAGCTTTGTGCTGATTTATGTGTTCTGCTTTTTTTGGTTATTCGCAGTTTTATTTTTCTACTAAGAGGTTATTTTTATGAGTATAGCTACGCAAGAGTTTGATGCTATTGTAATTGGTGCTGGAGGTGCTGGTCTGAGAGCATCTTTTCAGTTGTCGCAATCAGGTTTCAAAACAGCTGTTGTGTCTAAAGTTTTTCCTACTAGATCGCATACGGTTGCAGCCCAAGGGGGTATTGCAGCTGCTCTAGGAAATATTGAATTTAATGATGGATTGCCATCAGATGACTGGAAATGGCATATGTACGATACGGTTAAAGGTTCTGATTATATTGGTGATCAGGATGCGATTGAATACATGTGTGAGCATGCGCCGCAGTCAATTATTGAGTTAGAGCATATGGGCATGCCTTTCTCAAGACTAAAAAACGGTAAGATATATCAGCGAGCATTTGGTGGTATGTCTAGAAATTATGATCCTGCTAATCAGGCAGAAAGAACTTGTGCTGCGGCTGATAGAACTGGGCATGCGCTTTTACACACCTTATATCAGGGCAATCTTTCTCATAAGACTGATTTTTATACAGAATGGTTTGCTGTTGACTTGGTCAAAGCTGATGATGGAAGTATAGCCGGTGTAATAGCTCTTAGTATAGAAACGGGAGAAACTGTTTTCTTGAAAGCAAAAATTACTATATTGGCTACTGGTGGAGCAGGTCGTATATACGAATCTAGTACTAATGCCTATATCAACACAGGTGATGGTATGGGTCTTGCTTTAAGAGCAGGTTTGCCACTTCAGGACATGGAGTTTTGGCAATTTCACCCTACTGGTATTGCTGGAGCTGGGGTTTTGGTTACTGAGGGATGTCGAGGTGAAGGTGGGGTGTTACGTAACAAAGATGGCGAGAGATTTATGGAGAGGTATGCTCCTAATGCAAAAGATCTTGCTTGTCGTGATGTTGTGTCGCGTGCATCGCAACAAGAAATTATGGAAGGTCGTGGTGATACTTTCTCTGGGACAAGCTGTGTATGGCTAGATTTGACTCACCTTGGTGAAGAAGTTATTGATGAAAGATTGCCTACAGTTAGAGAGTTAGGTAGAACTTTTGCTGGTATAGATCCTGTTGAGAAGCCTATACCAGTTGTGCCTACATGTCATTACCAAATGGGTGGAATACCAACTAACAAGCATGGTCAGGTAATCACTCTGGTGAATGGTGAAGATAAGGTTGTTGGTGGCTTATATGCCGTTGGTGAATGCGCTTCTGTATCAGTACATGGTGCAAATAGACTTGGTAGTAACTCTTTATTAGATTTGGTTGTATTTGGTAGAGCTGCAGGTATGCATGCTGAGCAGAGTTTGAAAGAAGGTATGCCTTCGAAAGAAGTTTCGCAAGAGAATATTGAAAAAGCAACTGCTAGAATCACTAAGTGGGATACTTCTGAGCAAAGAGGTTGTCAAGAAAAAATAGCGGTGCTTAGAAAGGAGCTTCAGCAGACTATGCAACAATACTTCTCAGTATTTAGGCAAGAAAGTACAATGAAAGAAGGTCTTGATAAGTTATTCAAAATTAGAGAAAGACTTGATAATGCTGTTTTGGAAGATAATTCTAGAATTTTCAATATGATGAGAATAGAGGCTTTGGAACTAGATAATCTTGTATTGACTGCGATAGCTACGGCAAAGTTAGCACTTGAGAGAAAAGAGTCTAGAGGTGCGCATTCGAGAGTGGATTATCCTGAAAGAGATGATAAGAATTGGATGAAGCATACGTTGTATTTCTTAGATGGTGATAAAACATCACAACGTGATGTAAATATGTCTCCTACTAAGGTTAAAGCTTTCCAACCAGCAGAACGTAAGTATTAATACGAGGATTTGATAAATGGATGTAAGATTTAAGATTTATAGATATAATCGAGAAGTAGATAAAAAGCCATATTATGATGAGTATACTGTCACAGTAGAAAATGAGGGGGTTAAAGTCTTGACTGCTTTGGAACTTATCAAAGAACAGGACCCTACATTGGCTATGAGAAGATCTTGTAGAGAAGGTGTCTGCGGTTCTGATGGTATGAATATTAATGGTAAAAACCGTTTGGCATGTATTACCTCAATTGGAGAGTTAAAGCAACCAATCAAAGTTAATCCTCTACCGGGCTTACCAGTTGTTAGAGACTTGATTGTAGATATGAAGCAGTTTTATAAAAACTATGAAAAGGTTAAACCATATCTCATAAATGATGAAGAGCCTCCTGTTAAGGAAAGGTTACAGTCTCCTGAAGATAGAGCTAAATTGGATGGTCTTTATGAGTGTATTTTATGTGCGTGTTGTACAACATCATGTCCATCTTTTTGGTGGAATCCAGATAAGTTCATAGGGCCTTCAGGTTTGTTACAGGCATATAGATTTATTGCGGATTCAAGAGATACTGCTACGGAACAAAGACTTGAAGATTTAAAAGACCCGTTTAGTCTATTTAGATGTAGAACTATTATGAACTGTGTTTCTGTGTGTCCTAAAGGTCTTAATCCTACAGAAGCTATCGGTAAGATCAGATCTGCACTATTAAAGAAAAATGTGTAAAATTTAAAACCTGACATTTAGGTATTTATATGAAAAAAAAACAACCGGATTTTAGTCAGTGGTTGGAAACAACCCAGCTCTTCGGAGGTAATTTAGAATATCTTGAATCAATATATGATGATTATATTATGGGCAACTATGAGGATATTGATCCAAAATGGTTGTCCTTTTTTGATTCTATAGCTAGTTCAACAGATACTGTGCATCGCGACTTGGTTGATGAGTTCAAATTTTTGGCTAAAAATAGATCTACTGCTACAACAGTTATCAGTAGTGAAGGTAATGTGAGCTTGAAGGCAAAGGCTCTAGTAAAAGCTTATCGATCTCATGGATATAAATCAGCAAATATTGATCCATTAGGGCTGATGAAGTATCAAAGAGACTCTGATCTAGAATTGTCTGCACATGGTCTATCTGAAAAAGATTTGTCTGAGAAAGTTAATCTTGGTGAATTTACTGATAATAAAGCTATTACTCTGAAAGAAATAATAGATAAAGCTAAGGCAATTTATGAATCTAGTGTAGGTTATGAGTATAGGTATATTGGTAATAAAGAAGAGAAGTTATGGCTTCAAGATAAGATAGAAAAAAATCTATCCACACGGCAGTCAGATAAGAAATGGATTTTACAGCAGTTGGTTGCAGTTGAGGGGTTAGAAAAGTATTTAGCTTTGAGATATGTGGGCCAGAAGAGGTTTGGTCTTGAAGGTGGTGAATCTTTAATTCCTTCTCTTCAACACGTTATAGAAAAAGCAGTATCTAGACATTCAACAAGATTTATTCAATTAGGTATGGCCCATAGAGGTCGCTTAAATGTTCTTGTGAACGTTATGGGTAAAAATCCTAAGGATCTATTTGAAGAATTTGAAGGTAAGAGAAGCGAAAAGAGCTTGTCTGGTGACGTCAAATACCATATGGGATATTCAAATTATAGATGTATTGATGGTAAAGAAGCAAAAATCGCACTAGCGTTTAACCCATCGCATCTCGAAACAGTAGATCCAGTTGTCGAAGGTGCAGCTAAAGCTATACAAGATAAATTAGATGGTAATGTTTATAATAAAGTACTACCTATATTAATACATGGTGACTCAGCTTTTTGTGGACAAGGTATCGTAATGGAAACTTTTGGCTTTTCCCTTACAGAAGCTTATGGAACAGGTGGAACAGTTCATCTTGTGGTAAATAACCAAGTTGGTTTTACTACTAGCAGTACATTTGGGGTCAATAGAAGTAGCAACTACTCAACTGATATTGCAAAAATGGTAGATGCACCAATCTTTCATGTAAATTGCGATGATCCTGAGGCTGTACTTAAGGTTGCTGATATAGCCCTTGAATACCGCATGAAGTTTAACAAGGATGTAGTTATTGATTTGGTTTGTTACCGTAGAAATGGACATAATGAAACTGATGAACCATCTGGAACTCAACCACAGATGTATGAAGTGATTAAAAAGCTTCCTTCAACACTAAAATTATATAGTGAAAAACTTATTAGAGAAGGTGTTGTCGATAGTAACCTTGTTGCACAATTAAATGCTAATTATCGTAGTAAACTAGATAATGGTCAAGTCACGATAGATATTCTTGATAGAAAGGCTGTAAAAGACAAACTTAATGTTTGTGACTGGCTGCCTTATATTGGTAAGCAAGAGACTAAATATACTTATCATGCAATACCTGAAAATAAACTCAAAGATTTGGCTTTGAAAATGAGTGAAGTACCGGAAGAGGTTAATGCTCAGATGCAGGTCAAAAAAGCGATAACAGATAGAGTCAAGATGGCGAATGGAGAGCTTCCATTAAATTGGGGGTTTGCCGAATCTCTTGCTTATGCAACATTGCTTGATGAAGGTTATTCGGTAAGGCTATCTGGAGAAGATAGTGGTAGAGGAACATTCTCTCATCGTCATGCTGTTGTTAAAAATATGGATACTAGCTCGCAGTTAAAAGAGTATGTACCACTTCAGCATATTAATGAAAAAGCTCAATTTGATGTGATCGATTCTACGCTATCTGAATACGGTGTTTTAGGATTCGAATATGGTTATAGTTGTTATAGTCCGGATTCTCTAGTAATTTGGGAAGCTCAATTTGGTGACTTTGTAAATACGGCTCAAGTAGTTATTGATCAGTTTTTGGTAGCTGCTGAAGAAAAGTGGGGTATTTTGTCAGGGTTGACACTATTTTTGCCTCATGGTCAAGAAGGCGCTGGTGCTGAGCATTCTTCAGCACGCTTAGAGAGGTTCTTGCAATCATGTGCAAATAAAAATATGCAAGTTTGTACACCTACTACTCCAGCACAAATCTATCACTTGCTAAGACGTCAAGTTATTAGACCGCTTAGAAAGCCATTGATTGTAATGACACCTAAGAGTTTATTAAGAAACCCTATGGCTGTGTCTACATTAGAAGAGCTCTCTAAAGGTAAGTTTGAATCTATTATAGATGATGCAAGTGCTAATAAAGAGAAAGTCAAAAGACTTATACTTTGTAATGGTAAGGTTTATTATGATCTAATTGCTAAAAAGCAAGATACTCATGAGGATATCGCTGTAGTTAGACTTGAAGAGTTGTATCCGTTCCCACAAGACGAACTTGCAGATATTTTTGCTAAGTATAAGCATGCCGATAAGGTAGTATGGCTACAAGAAGAGCCTCAAAATAAGGGGGCTTGGTATAATATTAGACACTTCATAGAAAAACTAGTATTAAAAAACCAAGAGTTGCTGTGTGTTGCAAGAGAGAGATCATCAACTCCTGCAGTAGGGTATCATGCACTATATGTTAAACAGCAAGAAGAAATTATTAATAGAGCTTTAGAAATATAAAATTTAAGTTATTACTAGGAGTAAGAAATGGTTGAATTAAAAGTACCTATGTTTCCAGAGTCTGTTGCAGATGGCACTCTAGTTCAGTGGAATAAAAGTGAAGGCGATTTTGTTGAAGAAGGTGATATAATCGCTGAAATAGAAACTGATAAAGTAGTTATGGAAGTTCCAGCTACTGCAAGTGGTGTTCTTAAAGGAATTGAAAAGCAAGAAGGTGATATAGTTTTATCTGAAGAATTTTTAGCAAATATTGATACTAATGCTTCAACTTCTGAGCCAAAACAAGAGGTCGTTGTAGAAGCTTCTTCACAAGCTTTGGGTAAAGAAATAGATGTTAAAGCACCTGTTTTCCCTGAGTCTGTTGCAGATGGTACGATTTCTGAGTGGCATAAACAAGAAGGCGATGCTGTAGCAGAGGGTGATGTCTTAGCTGAGATTGAAACAGATAAGGTTGTTATGGAAGTCCCTGCAACATCCAACGGTGTTTTATCAAAAATATTAAAGCCCGCAGGTGAAACAGTTCTTTCATCAGAGTTAATAGCAAAAGTTATAGAGGGTGCAGTGGCATCTGCAGCACCTAAGTCAGATGCAAAAATACAGACTGAAGATAAAGGCAATGATCCTCATCTAGTTCCTTCTGCACGTAAAGCTTTTAATGCAAGTGGATTAGATTCTGCTGCAAGTATTGAAGGTACTGGTAAGAAAGGACGTATAACTTCTGAAGATGTTAAAAAGGCGGTATCTAGTAGCAAGCCACAACAGCATGCTATAGTCGCTAACCAAGGTCCAAGATACGAAAAAAGAGTTAAGATGACTCGTTTACGTCAGACTATTGCAAATAGATTAGTTGAGGTTCAGCATACTAATGCTATCTTGACGACGTTTAACGAGGTTGATATGAGTGCAGTTATGGCCCTTAGAAATAAATATAAAGATATATTCCTTAAAGAGCATGATACAAAGCTTGGTTTTATGTCTTTCTTTATTAAAGCAGCAACTGAAGCACTTAAAAAGTTCCCAGATGTTAATGCTTCTATTGATGGTGATGAGATTGTTTATCATAACTACTTTGATATTGGTATAGCTGTTGGTACAGATAGAGGCTTAGTGGTACCTGTTTTAAGAGATACAGATGGTAAATCTTTAGCAGAGCTTGAAGCAGATGTGCTTGATAAAGCAATCAAAGGTCGCGATGGTAAATTAAGTCTAGAAGATATGCAAGGTGGTACGTTTACAATTACTAATGGTGGTACTTATGGATCTATGCTATCCACACCGATTATTAATTCACCACAAAGTGCGATCTTGGGTATGCATAATATTGTTGAAAGACCTGTAGTAGTAAACGGCGAGATCAAAATCCGTCCAATAATGTATTTGGCATTATCTTATGATCATAGAATTATCGATGGTGGTACATCAGTAAGATTCTTGAAGATGATTAAAGAATTGTTAGAAGATCCAAATAGAATCCTTCTACAAGTATAATTATTTTTCTTTCACTTTATTCTAAAGGTTTATTTCGATGAATTTAGATTTTATAAAAGACAGAATTGTGGCTGTGCCAGACTTTCCGAAGCCTGGTGTAGTGTTTAGAGATATCACTCCATTATTAGCGGATCCTCTAGGTTTGAAAATGACTGCAAAGGCTATGGCTGAAGAATTGAAATCGAAAGGTATAAAGCCGACAATTATTGCTGGTACTGAAAGTAGAGGGTTTATTTTTGGGGTAGCACTTGCAGAAGCTTTAGGCTTAGGATTTGTTCCTGTAAGAAAACCTGGCAAGCTCCCTAGAGAAATATATAAAGTGAGCTATCAGTTAGAGTATGGTAGTGATAGCTTAGAGATTCACAAAGATGCTTTTAAGCTTACAGATAAAGTACTAGTTGTCGATGATTTGTTAGCAACTGGTGGCACAGCAAAAGCAACTGTTCAGCTTATTGAAAAAACTCAAGCAAGTGTCGTAGGTCTTATATTTGTAATAGAGCTTGAAGATCTGAATGGTAGAAAAGTTCTTGAAGGACATAATGTTTCAGCATTAGTAAAATATTAGGAGATGATTGTGGCTAAGTATTTTGGTACAGATGGTATTCGTGGTGAAGTAGGTAAATCTGTTATAAAAGCTGAATTTATGCAAAAGCTTGGAAATGCGGTTGGAGCATTAATAAATGAAAGGGATTATCCGAAGTTTGTTATTGTCGGACAAGATACGCGTAGTTCTGGTAATTTTTTAAAATTTGCTTTAGTTTCAGGTCTAAATGCAGCTGGTATAGATGTGATTGATCTAGGTGTAATCCCTACACCTATTGTGGCTTTTATGACTGTTAAATACAAAGCAGCTGTTGGATTCGTTATCACAGCATCTCATAATAAGTTTACTGATAATGGTGTTAAGCTTTTTTCATCAAGTGGGTTTAAATTAGATGATGCTCTAGAAGAAGAAGTTGAAGCTAAAATTGACTCTGATTTTATTTATCAGACAGAGTGTAAGTTTGGTAATTATAAGATTGCTGAAAACTTTATAGATGGGTATATTGAAAACTTATTTGAAAGTTTTGGCTCTTTGGTTAATTATAAAGGTAAAGTTGTCATAGATTGTGCTCATGGAGCTGCTTCGAATCATTTTGAAGCATTGCTTGATAGATTTGGTATTGACTATATTTCTATAGCATCTAATCCAGATGGTTTAAATATAAATGTTGATTGTGGGGCGACTTGTACCTCAAATATTAAAAAAGCAGTTATAGAGCATAATGCTGATCTAGGGATTTCTCTAGATGGGGATGCAGATAGAATTATTATTGTTGATGAGAATGCTCAAGAAATTGATGGTGATGGAATATTAAATATTATTGCTCAATATAGTAATATTTGTGGTGGTACTATTGGTATTGTAGGTACACAGATGACAAATATGAGTTACGAAAATTATTATAAAGCAAATAACATACCATTTATTCGCTCTAAAGTTGGTGATAGATATGTTCTAGAAGATTTGGTTAAGCATGGCTATAAAATAGGTGGAGAGTCATCAGGGCATGTTATCAACCTAAATTTTGGAACTACAGGTGATGGTTTATCGACAGCTATTCAATTGTTAGCGATTTTCTCGCAAAGTGATAAACCAGCATCAGCGTTTAAATTACCTGGTGAATTAATGCAACAGACTATGATCAATGTTCCACTTAATTTTAAAGTAACATCTGATGATTTAGCTAAGCTCGCTAGTGATGTTGCTAAAGCTGAAGAGCGATTAGGTAGTCGTGGACGTGTACTGTTGAGACCTTCAGGAACTGAGCCAGTTCTGAGAGTTATGGTCGAAGCAGATACTAAAGATTTAGCTACAAAAGAAGCAGAGCATTTGGTTGAAAAGGTAAAACAAAAATTGGTGTAGATATGCAAAAATTAATAATGGGAAATTGGAAAATGAATGGTAGCTCTGCAAGTATTAAAGAGCTTTGCAAGGGTATTTCAGAAGTCGATTACAATAGTGAAAAAGTCGCTGTTGCTGTTTTTCCTTCAAGTGTATATGTTAAAGAGGTACTTGCGCAGCTTCCTAAAGAAATTGGGGTAGGTCTGCAAAATATTACTTTTTATGATAATGGTGCATATACTGGAGAGTTATCTGCAGAGATGTTACATGATGTTGGTTGTAATTATCTACTTATAGGACATTCTGAGAGAAGATCTTTGTTTGGTGAAACTGATCAAGATGTTTTCAAAAAACTTAATAAAATTATAGATACATCAGTTGTGCCAGTTGTATGTATAGGAGAGTCTCTAGAAGATAGACAAGGTGGAAGGTTAGAAAAAGTACTAACAACACAATTAAGTCTAATATTAGAAAATTTATCTATTGAGCAACTTGCTAAGGTTGTAATAGCTTACGAACCTGTTTGGGCTATAGGTACAGGAGTGGTGGCATCTTTAGAGCAAGTGCAAGAAACGCATCAATTTATTCGTTCGCTTGTAGCTAAAGTTGATGAAAATCTTGCTAAAAATATGAAAATAGTGTATGGCGGTAGCCTAAAAGCTGAAAATGCTAAAGATATCTTAAGTTTACCAGATGTTGATGGTGGCTTGATTGGTGGAGCATCTTTGAAAGCTTCTGAGTTTAACGAAATAATAAATCAAGCAAATAAAATATGTACGGAATAATTTTAACTATAGATATTATCGCAGTTATCGCTATTGTAGCTCTAGTTTTGCTACAACAAGGTAAAGGCGCTAATATGAGTGTTTCTTTTGGTGCAGGTGCTTCTAATACTGTTTTTGGTAGTAAGGGAGCAGCTTCATTTTTATTTAAAATGACGGTATTCTTTACGGCAGTATTTTTTGTATGTTGCCTTACTTTAGGATATTTAGGTAAAAGTCAAAATACAACCGCTAGCGTAAGTTCAGTTAGTATTGATAACTCTATAGCTAGTCAATATGATCAATATCGAAAAGAGATTGATCAAAGTTCTACTAGTACGAAAAAATAAAGTACTCATTTAGCACCGGTGGTGGAATTGGTAGACACGCCATCTTGAGGGGGTGGTGTCTGTAGGACATGCGAGTTCGAGTCTCGCCCGGTGCACCAAAATCTAGAATTCTTTAAAATACAATTTTCTGATAATATAAAAAATACATATTGTTTTTTAATTTTTTGTATACGAGTCAAACCTTTGAAAAAGTTGTTGATAAGAATGTAATAGAAGGGACAAGATACTTCATATCTTTAGTTGATTTGGGGTCATACACAGCAGTAAAAAATTATTACTCGGTCGAAATTAGTACAGTTCGAAATAAATTAGAGCTTCTTGAAAGTTATTTAGGAGTTAAACTAACTCGGCCAAGTCGTAATAAAATAGATGTAACAGATTATGGTAAAAAATATTATTTATCGTGTAATAAGTTATATATAGACCTGCAAAATACTATACTATCTAGTAAGTATAGGGATATAGATAAACTAAAATATATTCATCTCTTTGGGACAAGAGCTTTTGTAGAGTATATTTTGCCTAAAATTCATCAAATAGATGATAATGCTGCTATAGCTTTGCTCATATTAATTGCTAGATTGTATTCTCAATGTTTATAGAGATACCAAAATGGTGTTTATGAGGTTGAATGTGTAGATAGTTCTAATAAAGAAGTTAAAGTATATGTTGATGCTATTAGTGGTAAGATATCTCAAATTGAATATGATGATTAAATAAATGTATTTATACAGTCATTTAAGAATAAGTAGCCCTTATCTGTAGGCTTGACGTTATCTTTATTTACTTTGAGTAGACCCCTGTCTATTGCTACCTGTAAATTGTTTTGTATAGTATCTTTGGATAAAAAAGTTTGCCTTTCAAATAGATCAAAGCTGAAACCATCTCGTAAGCGAAGGGTGTTGAGCATAAACTCATAGATTAAATCATCCTGACTAACAACATTTGAATCTTTTATAAAGTTATTTGCCTGTGAATATATTTTGGGATGTTTGTGTTTCCAAGTTCTTTTAATCTCTTTGGTTTGAAGATTTGTAATCTTGCTATGAGCTCCAGCACCAATACCAATGTAGTCACCGAAGTTCCAATAGTTTGAGTTATGAATAGATCTTAAATTATCTTTTGCATAAGCTGAGATCTCATATTGATAATATCCAGCTTGTTGGAGTAATTTTTTACCAGTGATTTCAATTTGCTCTAAAGTTTCTTCATCTGGTAGTTTTGGAGGCTTTGCTGCAAAGAGGGTGTTTGGTTCTATGGTTAGCTGATACCAAGATATATGTGTCGGTTGCATTGCTATAGCTTGAGAAATGTCAAAAATACCATCCTCAAAGCTTTGATTGGGAAGCCCGTGCATTATATCAATATTGAAATTTGAGATTCTTGAATTCTTAATCTCTTCGATCGTTGTGTAAACATTGTCACAATTATGAATTCTACCTAGTAACTGTAGCTTTTCATTTTGAAAGCTTTGTACACCAACTGAGATACGGTTTATACCAATATTTGCATAGTCTGAAATAGAGCCACGTTCGACAGTACCAGGATTCATTTCAAGAGTTATTTCGCAATTGGGATTAAGCTTTGAATTATCTTTTATGTGTTGTAAAACTCTACCAAGATAATCCGCTTTGAAAAGTGAAGGTGTCCCACCCCCTATGAAAATACTTATAACTTCTCTATCTTGTAGATCAGTTAGATGAGTATCAAAGTCGGCAATTAGTTTTTTGTAATAATCTTGTGAAAGATATGTATCATCTTTGATTGCATGGGAGTTAAAATCACAGTAAGGGCACTTACGTACACACCAAGGAAAGTGTATGTATATTCCTATTTGTTTGTTTATATTAAACATCTTATGCCTTAAAGATGAGAAATTTACTAACAACAAAAGTATATACTGCGACTAATCCCATCGTTATAAATAGTGCAAGTAAATATTGTATATGTAGAAGATAAAGCAACACATAATATATGCCTTCATTGAGAGCTAAACCTATCATGACATTAATGAAAAATTGTGTGGCAGCCTTTTTATGTGATTGAGTTGTTGTTGAGAATGTCAAAAATCTATGTCCAAAATAGCTGACATTAAATGCAATAAGGAATGCAAAAAAATTTGCTACCATAGGCTTGAAAATATCAAGTTCAACAAGTAACCATACAATAACAAAGTTAGTTATTGATGCTAATATACCTATAATTATGAAATAAGATAGTTGTTTTTTTAACATTAGTTTGTGGAGTTTTATAGTAGTTGTTTATATTATAACTATTAAAGAGAATTTTATAAGGGAAAGTTAGATGGAAATAATTAAATATCAATTGGGAATTGTTGAAGGCTTACCATCATCTGCTTTATATATGATGTTTAGTATCAATAAAGATAATGATGTTAGGTTTGGATTAAAAGTATTACAGAAATTTGTCGATGGTAAGAGTGTGGTTGCTGGTTTTGGTAACGATCTTTTGCAAATGTTTAATCTTCCTAGTGAAGATAATTTCAAAAGAGCTAAGTTCAATAATGAAAGAATGCCAGATAATGATGGTTATGACTTGGTGCTTTGGCTAAGAGGAGATGATCGAGGAGAGCTATTTCATAATGCATTAAATATTAGAAAAGCATTACAGGATTTCTTTACTGTAGAAAAAATAGTGTCTAGCTATACCTATCATGGCAAGTATGATTTATCAGGATTTGAAGATGGTATTGAGAATCCTAAGGGTGAAGAGATTGTTCCAGCATCAGTAATACCAGAAGGCAAGTTAGAGGGGTCGAGTTTTTGGGTTCTTCAGCAATGGTTACATGACTTTGATTGGTTAAATAATGCAAGTCAATCAGCGAAAGAAGAGTGTATTGGTAGGTCTTTGGATGATTCTCATCAATTTAAGGATTTGAAAGACTTCGCTCATGTTAAGAGATCTGCCAAAGAAAACTTTGATCCAGAAGCAGAGTTACTAAGAAGATCAATGCCTTGGTCAGATGATAATCTAAATGGAGGCTTCATGTTCTCTGCGTTTGCATTATCATTTAGATCATTCAATTTACAGATGGGTAATATGCTCGGTGGTAGTGATGGTATTGTTGACGGAGTCTTTAAATTTTCTAAGATTATTGAGACAAGCTATTTGTGGTGTCCACCTTTCAAAAAAGGTAGGCTTGATATTTCATTATTAAAGTGATGCAAAATAGCTGAAAGATTATATTTTATATACAAATACTCATTAACAGGTTAAAATATACGCGTGTTATGCAAAAATTAATTAGTATCTACGGAGGTTAAAGCATGTCTGATATTAAAAATATCACTAAGCTACAGATAGAGGAAAAAGGAAAGAAATACTCTCTGTATAGCTTAAAGAAACTTTCTCAAGAGCTTGGTAAAGATGTAACTCGTCTTCCTTACTCTATCAGAGTATTACTTGAAAACCAACTAAGAAATATAGATGGATATAAAGTAAAAGAAGATGATATGCATAAGGTTTTAGATTGGGATGCTAAAGCTAGCTCAAGACCTGAAATTCCACATATGCCAGCTAGAGTAGTGATGCAAGACTTCACAGGTGTGCCAGCTGTAGTTGATTTGGCAGCGATGAGAAAAGCTATCAAAGATGCTGGTGGCGATGCTGACAAGATTAATCCTCTTGTAGATACAGCTATGGTAATTGACCATTCTGTACAAGTTGATTACTATGGAACAAAAACAGCTTTAGCACAAAACGTTGCTAAAGAGTTCGAAAGAAATGGTGAAAGATATAGTTTACTTAAGTGGGCTCAGAAAGCATTTGATGATTTCATAGTTGTACCACCAGGAATGGGTATTATTCACCAAGTAAACCTTGAGTATTTTGCAAAGGGCGCATTAGTAAAAAATATTGATGGTGAAGATGTTATTTACCCAGATACATTAGTGGGTACAGACTCACATACTACTATGATCAACGGTGTTGGTGTAGTAGGTTGGGGTGTAGGCGGTATTGAAGCTGAAGCTGTTATGCTTGGTCAACCATATTACATGGTTTTACCAGATGTGGTAGGTGTTAAGCTTACTGGTAAACTAAAAACTGGTGTTACAGCAACAGATTTAGTACTTAAGATTACTGAAGTACTTAGAAAGCACGGTGTTGTTGGTAAATTCGTTGAGTACTATGGAGAAGGACTAGAGGGTTTATCTCTACCAGATAGAGCAACTATCGCAAACATGGCTCCAGAATATGGTGCTACGATAGGTTTCTTCCCTGTTGATGAAGTTACGTTAGACTTCTTTAACAATACAAACCGTAGCGAACTTGTTGATGCTGCGTGTGATATGTATAAAGAGCAATTATTATTTAGAGAAAATCCAACAGAAGAACCTGAGTACTCTAGTATTGTAGAAATTAATTTATCAAACGTTGAATCTAACCTTGCTGGTCCTAAGCGTCCACAAGATAGAGTTGCTTTCCATGATATGAAAAAGGCTTTCAAAGAAGCTTTAGTTCATGAGCAAGGTTTACATGGTTTTGGTTTAACTGATGAGCAATTACAAAAGTCAGCTGAAGTAAAAGGTCTTAGTGAGAAAATCACTCATGGCTCACTTGCTATTGCTGCAATTACTTCATGTACAAATACATCTAACCCTTCATTACTGTTAGGTGCTGGATTACTAGCTAAGAAAGCAAATGAGAAAGGTCTGAAAGTTAAACCTTTTGTTAAAACATCATTAGCTCCAGGATCTCAGGTTGTTACTCAATATCTTGAAAAGGCAAACCTATTGCCAGAGCTTGAGAATTTAGGATTTAACCTTGTTGGGTATGGTTGTACTACTTGTATTGGTAACTCTGGTCCTCTAGATGAGCCTGTAGTAGAAGCTATTAATGAAGCTGATCTTGTAGTAGCTTCTGTAAGTTCTGGTAACCGTAACTTTGAAGGTCGTATCAATCCTCATGTTAAAGCGAACTATTTAGCTTCTCCTATTCATGTTGTTGCTTATGCTTTAGCTGGTACAGTTGACTTTGATCCAGTTGAAGATGCTATTGGAACAGATGCTGAAGGTAATAGTGTTTACTTAGCAGATATTTGGCCAACTACAGAAGAGATTGTTGCAATTCAGTCTGATGTAATCAACTCAGCAATGTTTGAAAAAGCTTATGCTACTGTACTTGATGGAACAGAAGATTGGCAAAAACTTGATGCTTCTGAAGGTAAGCTTTATGAGTTTGATAGTTCTTCGACTTATATCCAATGTCCAAACTTCTTTGAGAAGTTTGCAGAGGGTAATGATGACTTAGATATCAAAGGTGCAAGAACTCTACTTATGTTAGGTGATTCTGTAACTACAGACCATATTTCGCCTGCTGGTGCAATTCCAGAAGAGTATCCTGCTGGACAATATCTAAAATCTTATGGTGTTGAGAAAAAAGACTTTAACTCTTATGGTTCACGTCGTGGAAACCATGAAGTTATGATGAGAGGTACTTTTGCAAATATTCGTATTCGTAATTTACTTCTTGATGGTGTAGAAGGTGGATATACTAAGTATCATCTTGATGGCTCTCAACAGTATGTATTTGACGCAGCTATGAAATATAAGGAAAAAGATATTCCTTTAGTAATTTTGGCTGGTAAAGAGTATGGTACTGGCTCATCACGTGACTGGGCTGCTAAAGGTACATTCTTGTTAGGTGTTAAGGCTGTTATAGCTGAGAGCTATGAAAGAATTCATAGATCTAACCTTGTGGGTATGGGTGTATTACCTCTTGAGTACGTCGATGGTCAAAATGCTAAAACTCTTGGTTTGGATGGTTCAGAAATGTTTAATATTAATAATTTAAACAATATCAAGCCTCGCCAAAGAGTAGTTGTAGAAGCAGTACATCCAAAAACAGCGCATACTACAACA
The DNA here is from genome assembly GCF_009823375.1 of Francisella noatunensis subsp. noatunensis. Classification (GTDB taxonomy): domain Bacteria; phylum Pseudomonadota; class Gammaproteobacteria; order Francisellales; family Francisellaceae; genus Francisella; species Francisella noatunensis. Next base: position 77,035 of record NZ_WBSX01000001.1, read on the forward strand.
TTTGAAGCATTGGCTCGTCTAGATGCAGATGTTGATGTTGATTACTTGAAGAATGGTGGTATTTTACAAACAGTTCTTAAAGATATCATGAAACAAAAAAAAATCTAGTTCAGTAAATACTGATACTAATACTTGTTCTGGAGATTCTTCAGAGTCTTCTTGCCCATTTTCAAAGATGGCTAATTTCTTTAAAAAACTATTCAAATAATTAATCTCTGAAAATTATTTAGTTCTCTATTTTTTTATTCTTTAATAGTGATAAAGTTTCATTATCACTATTAATTTTATTTGTATTATATGATAAGAAAACTACTAACTCTTTGTGTGCAAAAAAAAGCATCAGATTTGCACCTATCATCTGGGTGTAAAGCCAAGTATAGAATCGATGGCGACTTGATTGATATAGAAACATCTCCTGTATTAAATGATAAGATGATTTCACAAATGCTCTTGGAGATTATGACAGATGATCAAAAAGATGAGCTTATAGAAACTTATGAATGTGATTTTTCGATCGATGATAAAGATAATGATGCAAGATTCAGGGTTAATGCTTTTTTTCATAATCGTGGCTATGGTGCGGTATTTCGTCGTTTAGAAAATACGATCCCTACTCTAGATCAGTTTGGGGCACCGCGTATACTTAAAGACGTACAAGCTAAGCAGGGGAGGATTAATTCTTGTTACAGGACCTACAGGTTCGGGTAAAAGTAGTACCTTGGCTGCATTGGTTAATGAGATAAATCAAAAAGAAGACTCTCATATTTTGACTATTGAAGATCCTGTTGAGTTTGTGCATACAAGTCAAAGAGCTCTAGTTAATCAGCGTGAAGTCAAAAGAGATACTAGAAGCTTTAATGCTGCTTTGAAATCAGCACTAAGGGAAGATCCCGATTGTATCCTTGTTGGAGAGATGCGTGATTTAGAAACTATACGTTTGGCTCTTGAGGCAGCTGAAACTGGTCACTTGGTACTAGGAACATTACATACAATGTCAGCAATCAAAACAGTGGATAGGGGGTAATATCGGTATTTCCACCAGCTGAGCAGGAATTAGTCCGTAATATGTTAGCGGAATCATTGCAAATAGTTATATCTCAGCGTCTGCTTAAGCGAAAAGGTGGCGGTCGTGTTGCTGCATATGAGGTTCTTATATCTAATACAGGTATCAGAAATATGATAAAAGAAAATAAGCTTTCTCAAATCTACACAGCACTACAAACTGGAACAGCAAAAGGTATGGCTACTATGGAGCAAAGTATTGAGAATCTTCTTAAAGCCGGAACAATAACTCCTGAAGAAGCAGCTAAATATATAGTAGTAAGATAAAATATTCTTTTGCATAGGATTTATACCAATCCCAACACAAACTCATACATTCTCGCTTTGTATTTCACATCTATTTTATAGCTTTCAATATTTGCTAATAGCCTAGATTATCTACACATTGGAAACTTAAATTAGGCATAAACTATCTTGCGATATTAATATGAATTTATATTGGAATTGGTACTAGAGATTTGTTTAATTTGATTTGCTAGTATATGGGCACTAGTAAATGCTGATTCAACACGCCCCTTTATACACCAGTCACCACATGCGGATATATTTTGGTTTGTATCAATAAAGTAACCAGCTGTATTTTGTTTACCTATATTTGCATAACGCCAAGCATGCAGTGTTCTATAGTCTGGCTTATTTAGATCTATAGCTAATACTTCTTTGGCTCTATCAAAAATTGTTTCTAGGATTTGTTCTCGATCGTAATCAATATATTGATTAGCCCATTTATTTGCAGAGTGTATAACTAAGCAGCTAGGAGTATTGCGATCAGGTTTTGAGCTGTTGAGAGATATCCAACTAATTATCTCGTCATGTACTAGAGGCAGCATCAAAATTCAGATTAATCTCTTTATCATAGCCAAGCATTAGTGAAAAGCAGCTATCCATTTTTATTGAGCTAATTTGGTTATAGAAAGAAGTATTTTGAGGTAGTAAATCTTTAAGTTGGTCTGATGGTGTGGCAAAAATAATCCAGTCAAAACATCCTAGAAATTGGTTGTTATCATCTTTAACAATCCAGAGTCTATCTTCTTTAGTGATTGAGCCAACCCGTGTGTTTAGATATATATCTAGACCTTGAGCTAAGTATTGCGCTACAGCATTCATTCTAGGAGAGCCAACATAATGTTTATATTCATTATCCCAAGATTTTTGATTTATTATTTCAGAGTTTTTGATTTCAACAAAATTAGCCAGCCAATTTTTTATTATACCTTGATCTATCATTGGCTTAAGGAACTCTTTAAATTCAGTCGATTTAGCAGTGAAATATTGAGCTTTATGATCAAAGTAGTAAGGATCAGCATATCTTGTTGACATTCTGCCACTAACTCCACGAGATTTCTCAAAAATAGTTATTTCTACCGAATCTTTTAGATTATTTGCAGCGGTCAATCCAGCAAGACCTGCACCGATTATTGCTATCTTCATATAAGAATCCAAGAAATTGTTAGTGAAACAACAACACATAGTGTTATTGGTAGTCTTATATATTTGAAATATTTTGTACTAATAAGATTTAATTTTAAGAAGTAGTAATCGACTTTAAGTAATACTAGAAATTCTGCTATAAGTAATAATATAAAATCTTTGGGATCTAAGTTTAGATATCCAAACCAAATAATTATTACATTTAAATTGCTAGTAAGCTGTATAAATATTTTTGTAGAGCTGGGTTCTAAATTAATTTGTCTGCCCCAGTGGGTTCCAGCCATAAATGATGCAATAACCACTCCATATAGTGAGATAGCTTTGATTATATTGTCAAATATTAAAAAGTCGCTATAACCAAGTATTAGACAGAGTGAGAAGAAAACAAAAGGTATTAAGCTAAAATATGCGAGATAAATATCTAGATTTTTATAGCTTTTCAAATTAGTTCTCCTAGTAGCTTAATTTTTCTTTGGTCTTTCCTCTGAAGATATAATAAGCATAGCTGGTGTATAACAACAGTAATGGAATCATAATTACAGCTGGAATTAGCGTAAACAGTAGTGTGGTATCACTAGCTTGTGCTTGACTATATGTGATGTGGTAAGGAATGATGTATGGGAATATTAGTGCTAGCATACTTGCATAAGTGAAGACGAATATTGCCACAGCTGACCAATATGGTAAAGCATGATTTTTAGAGTCTATTATTTTGATAAGAACTAAGAAACTAATAATGGTAAGTATAAAAAGAGCACCAAGGACTATCATTTTATAGAAGCTATCTAAAGGTAGTTTAGTATATACAGGAGTAATTGCTCCAATAATTAACATTAATATCACAAGTACTATACTACATGATTTAGCTAGTTTTTTAGCTTTATCAAAAAGCTCTCCCTCAGTCTTAAGTATAAGACGAGTTGCGCCAAGTAAACTATAACCAAATACCAAAGCAATACCAGTAAGTATAGAAAAGCCAACACCATAAAAAGTACTATGCGGGAAACCTACTATCAATTCTCCAACAATGTAGCCTTGCAGAAAAGTTGCCGTCAATGAAGATATAAAGAAAAGCTTATCCCAGTTTTTGATACCTTTATGAGATTTTAGTCTAAACTCAAAGCAAATACCTCTGAAGAGTATCATAACTACCAAAAGTATCGCAGATAAGTAAATCTTAGGGAATATGTAAGCAAATGCGATAGGAAACATCCCATAAAAGCACGCTAAAGCAAAAACTAGCCATGTTTGGTTACCATCCCAAGTCGGTAGTAATATACTCACTGCGATATCTTTTTGATGATCATCAAAAAATTGAAATAGTGACCCCATGCCTAGAGCAAATCCATCTAATACAATATACAGTAGTAGAGCAAAAGCAATTATAAATAACCAAATTAATCCTAAGTCCATAATTATTCCTCCTCGCCTGTAGTCTTCTCAACTGATTGGAAGTATGAGTAAGGCATTCTTTCTTCACCACCAGTACTTGGACCACCATTTATAATTCTAAATAAGTATCTAAAATAGAAGAATCCAAATATAACGAAGTAAACAATGATTATTGCCGCTAATGAGCTAAACACTTGCCAGAAGTTAATGTCACTGACAGAATATTCAGTCCTTAATATGTTATATACAGTCCAAGGTTGTCTACCGAATTCTGCTGTGAACCATCCTGTGATGATAGCAACAAAACCTAGTGGTGTAGTTAGTGTACAAAGTCTTAGGAACCATTTTGAAGTCTGTAGTTTTTTTCTAGCTAAGAGTACAGTTCCTACCACACCCATCAGTATCATCAGTGTACCAATACCCACCATGATTCTAAAGCTGTAGAATACCACGGCAACTACAGGTCTATCTTTTTCTGGAACAGATTTTAGACCTATTAGCTCGCCATTTAACTCATGAGTATTTATCAACGAAGCAAGTTTAGGAATCTCTATAGAGAATAAGTTCTTTTCTTGTGATTCGCTTGGATATGCAAAGACTACAAAAGGAGCACCTTTCTGCGTATCCCAAACTCCTTCTATAGCTGCTGTTTTGAGTGGTTGATGTTCATGTACTTCTCTACCTACATCGTCTCCTACGGCAAGTTGACCTACGCTAAGGATTAAAATCGAAACTATTGAAAATTTAATGCATGTCTTAGCAAAGCTGTGATGTTTATCCTTGATAATGTAGTATGCACTAACACCTAGAATAACCATTAGGGTGCTCAAGTATGCGGCCATAAGCATATGAATATATCTTGGAATCACACAAGGATTAAAGATTACATGATACCAACTATAAACCTCAAACTTACCATTGATATAGTTAACGCCATCAGGAGTTTGCATCCAAGAATTAGCTGATAATATCCAAAAAGCTGATAACGTCACACCAGCAAATATCGTGAAATTAGCTAGAAAATGAACATATTTATTAATTCTACCCCAACCAAAAATCATAATACCTAGTGCTCCAGCCTCTATGAAGAAAGCTGTAAGGACTTCGTAGGTGAAGAGTGATCCAAGCACAGGACCTACTTTTTCGGCGAATCCAGCCCAGTTGGCACCGAACTGGAATTCCATGACAATTCCTGATACAACGCCCATACCAAATGTGAGGGCAAATACTTTGGTCCAAAATTTAACAATAGATAAGTATTTATCATTTTTGGTAATTAGCCATAGCGCTTCAAAGATCATCAAGAATGTTGATAATCCAATACTGAAGGCTGGAAACAAAATATGAAAGCTCACTGTAAAGGCGAACTGTATTCTTGATAGTATTTCGACCCAGTACATAGAAGAACCTCTGTGTTTTTATTGTTGTCAAAACTAGCTAGATTATATCTTGCTAGTAGCTTTTATTATGATTTTTAGCTGCAAGGCTAATATACTTAGAATCTCATAATAGTTTCATATTCTCAAGTAATTATAATCTAGATTAAGAAATTATAATGTTACTTAGCAAAGTTTTATAAATATAATACTAAGTATGAATTGAGACATTAGGAGCTCTTATGAAAATATTAGTAGCAGGTGGATCTGGGTTTGTAGGTAGAGAGCTGTCAAAACAATTAAGTTCTAAATATAGATTAACTCTACTTACTAGATCACAAAAGTCTAAGATTGGATATTATGATGATTTAGTAACTTGGTCTGAGCTTGATGAGATCAAGATATCTGAATTTGATATTGTTATAAACTTGTGTGGGTATAATATTGGTCAGAAGCGTTGGAGTAACTCAGTCAAAAATAAAATTGTATCCAGTCGTATAGAGCCAACTACTAAGTTAGTTAAATTAATCGGTAATAAAAATATTTGGCTAATTAATGCTAGTGCGATTGGATATTATAATTTTTCCGATATACCTCAAGATGAAGATAAGCATGATAGAAAGTTTGATAACTTAACTTTTGGTCAATATGTCGTTGATAGTTGGGGGAAATGCTTGATAGATTCTCAGTTAGCTAGATATACAATCATGCGCTTTGGAGTGGTTATTGGTAATGGTGGTGTCCTCGAAAAAATGATTATGCCTGCTAAATTTGGTTTTTTGACAATGTTTGGTAAAGGACATAATTATATGACTTGGATAAGTGTCCATGATTTATCAAGAGCCGTTGAGTTTATTATAGACAATAAGTTAGATAAAAAAGAAGTCTATAATCTGACATCGCCTGAAGCTTGCCAGCATAGACAGTTGATAGAGCTTCTAGGTAAGTATCTAGCTAAAAAACGTATAATTAAGATTCCAAGCGCAATGGTTAAGCTAATGTTTGGTCAGATGGGTGACGAGCTTTTATTATCTAGCCAAAATATAAAACCAACAAAGTTACAAAGCAAAGGTTTTGAGTTTAATGACCCTGAGATCTCAAAGGCTCTAGAAAGATATATTTAATCCTCTTGTTTATGTTCAATAGGGATTTTCACTGTAACAGTTATACCTTTACCATCAGTATTATTCTGTGCAAATATCTTACCATCATGGAGTCTTACGATTTCAGAAACTATTGCTAATCCAAGTCCACTTCCTTCTTCACCTGTACCTGTTTCTCGATAGAATCTATCAAAAATACGTTCGATATTTTCAGGAGGTACACCTATACCATTATCTTTAATTTCAACAACGATATTATCATCCTTTTGGAAAGAGTGTATCTCAACGAGTCCACCATCTGGGGTATATTTAATAGCATTAGATATCAAGTTTTTGAACATTATTCCTAATAGATATTCATTACTATAACAATATAACTGCTCTTGTGAAGGGTAGAAGGCAATCTCTATATTTTTTTCGATGGCTTTAATGGCATTGTCAGCAATAAATGTCTCAAGAACAGTATTTATCATAAGTTTTTTACCAAATGTAATTTGTTCATTTGGCTGGATTCTACTTAATGTTAATAATTGATCAATAATATGAGAGTATCTATTTGTTGAGCTTTTGATTCTCTCTAGCTTTTGTTTGATTTCATTTATATCATCAGACGCAAGTGCTATTTCTACCAAGGTTTTGACTCCAGCAATTGGAGTTTTAAGTTCATGCGCAGCATCCCCTGAAAATCGTTTTTCTCTTTCTAAAGTTGCATGGAATTTTTCTATTAAGGAGTTGATTTGTTCAACGATAGATTTTATCTCAAAAGGTATGATATCTTCATTAAGCTTTTCATTTTTGCGAGGATTAATCTTTGCTACACGTTTGTTTATCCTTTCTAATGGGTCGAGAGCTGTTTTTAATATATAGTAAATAAATCCAATAAGAATTATATAAATCGATGCTAGAAGTATTGCAAATTTAAAGATAATTTGACGAGAGAGTTTATCTTTATCTGCATTATTTACAAACACTGTTATTACATCACCATTGTCAGTTCTTAGCGTATAAGTATACCAATGTTTTTGAGCGCCATCGTTATCAGTATAAATCCACTCAAACCCTGTTGTAGATGTAATACCATCATAGTTTTTATGAAATGATGGTAAATTTGACGTTTTTAAAAGTAATTTTTTATGTTTTCTATCATATACGATAAAGCCAACGCTTTCATTATAGTTTTTAATATTTAAAAATGACGATGATATTTTATTAACGATCATATCTGTAGTATTTTCATCATCTTCTAAAGGATATATCTTTAGGACAGTTTCAATAACTTGAGCAGCTGTCTTAAGTTGATAGTTAAAAAGAGAGTTATTCTGATGCTTAACTTGATAGAAACTAAAAATAGATATAACAAGCATAAAAATAGCAAAGAAACTTGCGAAAGAAACTACAAGAAAACTTAAAATAGAGCTTTCTTTTTTATTCTTAAAAAACATGCTAAATAGAAATTTAAACATTTAGTAAAATAATTATAATCAATTTTGAATTTTATTATTAGTTTTATAATTGTTATAATCAAATATTATCATAAATAATATTGATGTAGTTTTGTTGGATAGCATGAATAAAGTAGTTGAGCCTTTTTATACAAAGTATTATGAAGCAGCTACTCTATATTTCTATACTCTAGAGGATTTGAAGTTTGACTTAGTTATCACATGTCTCACGCAGAGTTAGGTAAAGATTTTATAGCTAGATTGTATTCTCAATGTTTATAGAGATACCAAAATGTACTTCATTAGGTGTCAAGTAATTTAAACATTTCTTAGGTCTATTATTCAAGTCTATCTGTAACTTTCTAATGTATTGATGAGATATATTGTTAAAGTTAGTACCTTTAGGTATAAATTGTCTGATATACCTATTCATGTTTTCATTAGTACCTCTTTGCCAAGGACTGTATGGATCAGCAAAGAATACTTTGATGCCAGTCTTGCTAGTTAGCTTCTTATGTTTAGCAAACTCTTTACCATTATCAAATGTAGCTGTTAATATTTTATGACCATTAGATACTTTGTACAATATTCTATTGATTGAATTAGCTGTTCTATCTATAGACTTGGCTAAAATAGTAAATCTGCTAGCTCTATCGACCATTGTTACAATAGCACTTTTATGGTCTTTACCAACAATAGTGTCACCTTCAAAGTGATAAAGATTTTTTCTATTAGCACTGCTAGGTCTTTCAGAAATACTCGCTCTATCCTTTATCTTAACTTGTTTAGAGTCACCTTCTTTTTTGTATTTATATTG
>NZ_WBSX01000010.1 GCF_009823375.1 Francisella noatunensis subsp. noatunensis
TTAACAATATATCTCATCAATACATTAGAAAGTTACAGATAGACTTGAATAATAGACCTAAGAAATGTTTAAATTACTTGACACCTAATGAAGTACATTTTGGTATCTCTATAAACATTGAGAATACAATCTAGCACTCTTTATATCTTCACGAAACCTAGAATCTATAAAAGGTTTAGGTAAAAAATTAATCTACAAATAAATTAGGTGAAATAATTATAGTTTCTGACGAGAAATATTAATCTAGCTAAACATGTCTTTAAGCGCGGATATATTCTGTTTGGAATTTTGCTGGCGAGTTTCTGCACACTCTTTTTCTGTACCCACCCAATATAGATCCGATTCTGGCAATTCATCAATAAATCTGCTTGGAATAGAGATCTGTTTTTCGCCAAACTTTTTACGATGTTTTGTCATTGTTATAGTCAAGTTTTCTCTAGCTCTAGTAATCGCCACATATGCAAGCCTACGTTCATCCTCTATAGAGTCCTCTTCAATACTTTGTTGATGTGGTAAGATTCCTTCTTCCATACCCATTATATAAACTTTTTTGAATTCCAAACCTTTGGAAGCATGCATAGTTATAATTTGAACCTGATTATCATTTTTATCTTCGTTATCTCTATCTAAAATATCTATAAGTAACATTTTATTAAGAACTGAAGCTAGCGACTCAAGAGCATTATATGACTCATCTTCAAGCTGATTGACAATCCATTTAGTAACCTCAATAACATTAGCATATCTAAACTCTGCTTGTTTCTCTGAGGAGCTAGAATCTATAAGCCATTGTCGATATGAAATATTATCAATAAAATTGTTAATTATATTTTTTAGCTCTTGAGCAGATATACTTGAATTAATCTCCTGCTGCGTATTAAGTATCAAATCTTTAAAAGATGATAAGTTTTTTTTGGTAAAATCGCGTATTTCAAACTTTTCTAAATTATATAAAGTATGAAAAAAGCTACAGTGATGTTCACTTGCGTATTCTCCTAATTTATGAATAGTTGCACTACCAACTTCACGTTTAGGAGTATTCACAATACGCAAAAATGCTCTATCATCGTCCGGATTAACTATTAGCCTTAAATACGAAATGATATCTTTGATTTCTGATTTGGAAAAAAAAGAACTTCCCCCGCTAATTGTATAAGGGATTTTGTGCATTTGCATATATCTTTCAAGTAAGTATGCTTGATAATTACTCCTTATCAATATTGCATAATCAGAGTTTTTAGATTTTGTTTTTACCCTATCAAAGAAAATATCACTAGTTATGAATTGTGCCTCATCTTCATCGTTTGTAAGACTAATAACCTTAATTTGCTCACCGTAATCTTTATTTGACCAAAGTTTTTTGTCAAAAATATGACTATTATTTTCAATAAGTTTATTTGCAACATTAAGTATTCTACCTGTGGAACGGTAGTTTTGTTCTAGCTTAATAACTTTTAGGTCTTTGAAATCTTCTTGTAAATGGCGTAAATTTTCAGGTCGAGAACCTCTCCATGCATATATAGACTGATCATCGTCTCCTACAACAGTGAATTTATTTTTGCCCTGTGTCAAATATTTCAAAAGCCGATATTGTGATTCATTAGTATCTTGGTATTCATCTATGAGAATATATCTAAATTTATCTGACCATAATTTTTGAATACTTGAGTAATTTTTAAATAACTGTATTGGTTGAAATATCAGATCATCAAAGTCAAAAGAGTTATAAGATTTTAGATATTTTTGATATTCTTTATATATAAAAGCTGCTTGCTCTTCAAGATCATCCTTAGGTTGTATTTCATCAGGTGTGAGTAGAGCTGACTTCCAAAATGATATTTTTGACTGAATAAATCCTGCATTTTGTTTGGGTAACTGATACTCTTCATATGCAATATCGTATATTAATGCAAGTGAATCATGACTATCGAAAAGTGTAAAATTTTTCTTATATCCTAAATCAGAAAAATGCCTTTTTAAAATAAATAAGCCAAGAGAGTGAAATGTCGAAATCATTAAACCTTTTGATTTTTCTTTATCAAGTCGTGATTTAACACGCTCTTGCATTTCTTTGGCTGCTTTATTTGTAAATGTAACTGCTAAAATACTTTTAGCTGGATACAAAAGTTGTTCTATCAGATAAGAAATCTTTTCAATAATTACACTAGTTTTGCCACTGCCTGCCCCTGCTAATACTAATAAAGGTGTACTAGCATATTTAACAGCTTGTTGTTGCTGTTGATTAAGATTATTTAGCATTTAGTTATGATTACTTCATTTTCTAGCTGATATTCAACCTCTGTTGCTTCTTTATGAAACACTACCAGCATATAGCAAACATCCTCAACATAAACCCTATTTACAACATTTGCTAGAGGTTTGCCATCACTAGTTTTTAAATCAAAATCTTGAATATTTGTAACAGATTTAACAACTGCTAAATCTTTTTTTAACTTAGCCTTGTAGTGCATCCTCGCTATCACCTCTTGACCCATATAACAACCTTTGGTATAGCTGACAACTTTTTCTATATTATCAAGATCTAACTCTGCTGGAAGAAATTTCTCTACATTAGCTTGATCTATAATTGCAAGCTTGTTTAGGATATTGATCTTTTGTATTTGTTCATATGCTATTTCAGATTTTAAAGCATCTTTGACTAAAATATCATGATTTAAAAACCCATCATCGGTAAATAACAATGAATGATCTTCATTAACAGCAAAACTAACTTTAGAAAACATACCATACTTTTTTAACCAGGAAAGTAGATTATCTATAACAGTTTGCTCAACTGAGAGTAACAATTTCTGGCTAGAAACATATTTTACAAAACATAAAGAAATAATTCGTCCTTTTAAATTAGCAAAAGTAGTCATCAATAAATTATTATCATCAGATAGCTTAGTTAAATCAGATGTTACCAAACCTTGAAGAAATTTTATGGTATCTATTCCACTTACTTCTAAAATTTTAAAATTGTTATATTGAAAATTCATTGGGAACCTAAACTAATTAAATAATTGAACTAGTAGATTTTATTATATTTAGATAATGTTAGCAATTATGTTTATAACTAGAGGTTAGCACTAGAGCCGCCGATACCTCTTGGCTGACTATTTTGAAAACCACCTTTAGGACCAGACAGCATCATCTGTCTATTTAATGCCCTATCATCATCACTAATTACCAAATTACTATGAATATTTTTAGGTGCTGGAGTAGCTAGATCAGATAAATTAGGATTATCATCATCAGAGTCTTCATCACTCTTTGATTTTTTTTCCTGTGCGTTAGTACTTCCCCAACCCTTTTTAGAACTCATATTACGAGATTTACTGCTTGATTCACCGGGAATTCTCATATCTTCCTCTGTAATACCTAACTGATGTTTTTTAGGCATTTGTGAAGCTTGACTATTTTTTTGATTAATCATTTGACGTTGAGAGTGTAGTTGCGTCTCACTTCTAGGATTTAAGTACTCTTGATCATCATTAGCAAAAGAAACAAATGGAGCCATAAAAATAGAACTCAATGCTGATACTAATAAAGTTTTTTTCATATTAACCTCTTAATTATAGATATTTTGTTATTATATTTTCTAATTCAACGATGTCTTTTGCGAACTGTCTAATTCCTTCTGCTAACTTATTAGTCGCCATAGGATTTTCATTCATCTGCCAGCGGAAATTAGACTCGGTAATTTGTGGTACTTGTGTACTTACATCATTAGATTTTTTTAACTTAACTTCTAATTTCTCGAAATTATTTTCAAGCTCTTCAAGTAATACCGGTGATATAGTCAAAGCATCACAACCAGCAAGAGCAACTACTTGATTAGCACTTCTAAAACTTGCTCCCATGACGATTGTTTTAAACCCATAATCTTTGTATAGCTTATATATCGATTTTACAGAGTTAACACCATCATCGTCGTTCACATCAGGGAAAACATCAAGTTTGTTTTGTTGCATTTGCCAATCTGTAATTCTTCCCACAAAAGGTGATACCAAATAAACTCCAGCCTCAGCACAAGCCTGTGCTTGAACTTTATCAAAAATAAGTGTCAAATTACAATTAATACCTTCTTTTTGTAAAAGTTTAGCGGCCTTTATACCTTCCCAGGTAGCTGCTATTTTTATCAAAACTCGATCTTTTGATATTCCATGAGATTCATATTTTTTGATTATTTTTCTAGCATAATCAATTGTTTCTGCAGAATTAAAAGATACTCTTGCATCTACTTCACTAGATACTTTTCCGTCAATCACATCCAATATTTTCATCCCAAAAAATACAAGTATCTCGATAGCAATCTCTCTAATAAGCTCATCCCTCTTAAGCTCAGGATTATTCTGCTTAAACTTATCTATAGTATCTATAACTAATTTAGAGTATTTTGGATCTTTAACAGCTTTAAGTATCAAACTAGGATTTGTAGTAGCATCAACAGGTTTGTATTTCTTAATCAACTCAAAATCACCAGTATCAGCGACTACTACAGTTACTTCTTTAAGCTGTTCTAATAACGATTTTTGCATAATTTTTAATAAGATTTTACACTTCATTAATTAAAGTATACAACTTCGAGAGTATTAGTAAATAAAGTAAATATGAATTATTTAAAATTTATTTGCTGTATTTCTCTTCCAACATTTTAAACATTGCTCTAACACCCATAATTTCTCCACCTTTTGGTTTACCTGGAGAGTTAGCAACATTCCAAGCCATTATATCAAAATGAATCCAAGTAGGAGCATTCTCAATACCTACAAAATGCTCGATGAATAGTGCCGCCTTTACAGCTCCGGCAAAAGTTGACAGTTCACAGTGTGATATATCTGCGAATTCTGTTTCAAGATTTTTTCTATAACACTCAGCTAATGGGAGTCTCCAAGTCTGATCTTGCTCGATTTCCCCATAATTATAAATATCTCTTGCAACATCATCATTATTACAGAAAAATGCTGAAATTTTATCACCAACAGCGACTCTTGCAGCTCCTGTTAGAGTTGAAAAGTCTATTAAATATTCTGGATTTTTAGTAGCCTCTTCATGTAGTGGTTCAGCTAAAATCAATCTTCCTTCAGCATCAGTATTTGTAACTTGAACAGTAGTTCCATTTTTCATTTTAATGATATCACTAGGACGATATGACTTCGCATCTACAGCATTCTCAACTGTAGGTATTGATAGGGTTAACCTTAATGGAAGATTATGTTTCATAATCATATAAGCAAGACCTATAGCGTTTGCAGCACCACCCATATCTTTATGCATCAGTAACATAAATTGAGATGTTTTTATATCAAGCCCACCTGTATCAAAAGCAACACCCTTTCCCACTATAGAAACTTTAGGGTGATTTTTATTACCCCAATTTAATTTAACTAATCTTGGAGGCCTATGACTTGCTTTACCTACAGTATAAATACCCATGTATCCTTGATTTTTGAGCTCTTCTCCAACTATTTCCTCAAAGCTGGCATCAAATTCTTTAGCAATAGATTTGATAATATTAGAAATATCTTCAGGACCCATATCTTCAGCAGGTGTTGTAATCATATCTCTAACAATAAAAGCTGCTTCAACTGTTGTTAATATGTGTTTATATTGTATTGGTAAAAATAATTTTACATCTACACCTTGTTGATTAGACTTATATTTTTCAAACTTGTAACTTGATAACCCAAAACCAATATAATGCAATGATAAATCAGAAATTTCTGAATATTCTATATGATAATTACCTTTGCTTAACTGACTAGACAAAGATGCTAAACTATACATATTTTCACAAACAATACAGATAATCTTTTGAATAGTTCCCGATTCACCAGGTATAGCTATTATTTTCTTATCAGCAAACTGTTTAATGAAATTTTGACTAAAAGAATCTTGCTGACTAAGCCAGTTATCAAAATTAGTCTTATGTATTAGATAAATAGGCTTAGAATCAAATTCTTTTTGTAAAGAAAAACATTGTAATCTCGTTGAAATATGCATAACTTTATAGCTCCACATCTTGATTTAGTATTAGCCAGTTATTAAAATCTTGCACTGTACTTGATGTAAAAATACCGGCTGTTTTATATAAGCTCAAAAAGCCCATAATATAATCAAACTCAGTATTGTTTAACTGAATTAGAAACTGATAATAATTGTTTAAAAGTATGAAATACTGAGTAATAGTTGTTGTTCCTTGATCATACCTTTCTTTATATTTTTCATACGCAATTTTTGCTGCTGCAACAGACTTGCGCAATGATTCTATCTCTTTCTTTTTAAGCTCAACAAATCTAAAAGCATACATAGCATCATTTTGAGCGACCCTTCCTGTTTGAATCATATCAAATTCTGAGGACTGATAATCATACGCGGCTTTTTTTAATTCAGCATAGTTGGTACCACCAGCAAAAATATTCCAAGCAAGATTAATACCGAAATAAAAAGCATTAACAGTACATTTTGAGGGTAAGAAATTATCAAACACTGGATTACCTAGTGAACTAACATCATTAAAACCAGGAGAATATTTAACTTCAAAATTAACTTTAGGCATAAATGAGCTAGTGGCTGACTGATAATTATAGTAATTGCTTTCTTTTGTATGCATAGAACCCAGGTATGATGGACTACTACGCATTGTAAGCTCTTCCCAACCTTCTTCGGTATTGGGTGATGGCTCTTTTATTTTAAAATCATTACTATACAAGACAACATCATCATCATCATTAGTAAACTTACGTAATTCAGCACGTGCAACTCTTTCTTCTCTCTGAGCAGCTGCATAACTAGCTTCAGCAATATAATAGTTTGCCTTTATAGTTTCGTAATCCGCGATATCAGCTGCACCTGCTTTAAATTTACTCTCTAACTCATTTAGGCTTTGTTTGTTGGCTTTTAAATTATATGAAGTATATTTAACATTTTTTATCGCCTTAGCTAAGTTAAAATAGGCATAGCTTGTATCATACAAGAATTGTTGATAATTTGTTCTATAGTCTTGTTGAGCAAACTGAGCTACTTCTTGAGCTGACTGAAGATCTTTGTAAGCTCCATAATCATATAAAGGTTGCGTCAACGAGACCAGCCCTTTAATTGAATCAAAGCGCCCGCCAGCAATATCACCATCGGCCATAGTTCTTTGGTCTAGTATGTTTGTAGCTTTTTTTATGGACCCTCCAATATCTATACTTGGTAATAATCTTCCAAGTTGAATCGCTGGATTCATCTGTCTAGAATCTAATTGAAACCCTATAAACTTATATTGCGGTGAATTTTGTATAGACTGTTTTACAGTATCTGTATAGTCTGCTACAGTATTAGCTACAGCACCAATACACGAGCCAAAGATTCCAATAAATACCAATAAATGTCTATACAATCTTTTCAAGAGCAAACTCTACTTTTTTATGTTATTTGAAATATACTTTTCTAAATCACTTAGAGCTTTATCAATATTGGTAGAGTTATTACCGCCTCCTTGAGCCATATCTGGGCGACCACCACCTTTGCCATCTATATAACCACTAAACTCCTTAGCTATATCTCCGGCTTTGATTAATGATGTTATAGATTTACTAACTCCAATCACAAACTGCACTTTATCAGCATTTATAGTACTTAACACTGCTACCATCTTATCATTTTTTGACTTGTAATCATCAATTTTTTCTCGCAGTATTTTGATATCTACACCTTCTAAATTAGCTATTATTAATTTGATACCATCTATTGAGGACTCTTTAATATCGCTATTTGCTCCTGATAAAATATCTTTTTTAAGTTTAGCCATTTCTTTTTCTTGATTCTTAAGATGCTCTAACATTGACTGTAGTTTATCTAATAGGTTAGAGTCATTTGACTTGGTAATTTCTTTTATTGCAACTAGTTTATTTTCGATAGCAAAAGTATATTTTATAGCTTTATCAGCTGTTATTGTCTCTATTCTTCTAATACCAGATGCAATACCACTTTCTGACACTATCTTAAATAAACCAATATCTCCAGTATATGCAACATGAGTTCCTCCACAAAGCTCAATAGAGAAATCTCCCATTGAAGTCACTCTAACAATATCTCCATATTTCTCACCAAATAAAGCTTCTGCTCCTAGAGATTTGGCTTTTTCTTGAGATGTTTCTATAGTAGCAACAGGATAGTTAGCTCTGATTTGTTGATTAACTAGAGTTTCGATCTGTTCAATTTCAACACGTGATATAGCCTTATCATGCGTAAAATCAAATCTTAATTTATTATCATCAACAAGTGAGCCTTTTTGCTCTGCATGACTACCTAAGACAATTTTTAAAGCTTTATGTAATAAATGAGTAGCACTATGATTGGCAGCAGTAGCAAGTCTTACTGAATCATTGACCCTCGCGGTTACTTCATCATAAGTATTTAGTATACCCTTAGACAGTTTACCAATGTGTAAAATTGCTTCACCAGATTTTTGCACATCCTCAACTATAAATTCAACACCGACACCTTCTAAAACACCTTTATCACCAACCTGACCGCCAGATTCAGCATAAAACGGTGTTCTGTCAAGAACTATAACAGCCGTGCTTTCAGCTTGAATTGTATTGACAGGTTGTCCATCTTGATATATCTCAAGTACTTTAGCATCTTCAATTAATGTCGAGTAGCCTCTAAAATCTGACTTTGCTTGTGAATTAATAATGCTGTTATAATCAACATTGAACTTCCCTGCTTCTTTTGACCTTTGCTTTTGTTTTAGCATTTGCTCTTTAAATGCTTCTTCATCAACTTTTAGACCTTTCTCTCGAGCCATATCAGCAGTCAAATCCAAAGGAAAACCATATGTATCATAAAGTCTAAATGCTATCTCTCCAGAAATAGTATCACTTTTTAGACTCGCAATTTCTGTATCAAAAATTCTGATACCATTTTCAATAGTCTTTAGAAACAACTCTTCCTCTTTTATAAGAGTCTTTTCAATAAGCTCTCTCTTATCTATTAATTGAGGATATGCCTCACCCATTTGGTTAATAAGCTCTGCCACTAACTTGTAGAAAAATATATCCTTAGCACCTAGTTTATTACCATGACGAATTGCTCTGCGAATAATTCTTCTTAGAACATATCCTCTACCTTCATTCGATGGTAAGACTCCATCTGCAATTAAGAAAGCACATGAACGTATATGATCTGCCACCACTTTTAAAGAAGGTGAATTTATATCATCGACATTAGTTACTTCTTGAGCTTTTTTAATCAACGCTTGAAATAAATCTATATCGTAATTACTATGAACATCTTGTAGTACAGCTGCTATTCTTTCTAAGCCCATTCCAGTATCAACAGATGGTTTAGGTAAATCCGTAACTGTACCATCAGCATGACGATTAAACTGCATAAATACTATATTCCAGATCTCGATATATCTATCTCCATCTTCATCTGGAGTGCCAGGCAATCCTCCTGCAACATCTTCACCATGATCATAAAAAATCTCAGTACATGGACCACAAGGGCCAGTATCACCCATTGACCAAAAGTTATCATTTGAGTCTATACGAATAATTCTTTCTTTTGGTAAACCAATATGATCGTGCCATACATCAAATGCTTCATCATCTGTTGCATATATAGTTACCCATAATTTCTCAACAGGTAGTTTGATCTCTTTAGTCAAAAATTCCGAAGCAAAGCTGATAGCATCTTTTTTGAAATAATCACCAAAACTAAAATTACCTAGCATCTCAAAAAAAGTATGATGTCTAGCTGTATAACCTACGTTATCCAAATCATTATGCTTACCACCCGCTCTAAGACACTTTTGAACTGTAACAGCTCTAGAAAAATCTCTCTTTTCTAATCCCAAAAAAACATCTTTAAATTGCACCATTCCAGCATTTGTAAATAATAAAGTATCATCACCAAATGGTATTAAAGATGAACTTGGTTGATGCGAGTGGTTTTTAGACTCAAAATAGCTTATAAATTTATTACGTAACTCTTTAGTAGAAATCATAGTTTACCTTCCAGTAGATAGCGCTACAGATATTTAAATTAAATTCAAAACAGCTAGTATTATAAACCATTTTAGTAAACAAAATAAACTCTACCAATCGCATTTGAATATAAATAAGTATATAATCGTAAATAAGTTGTTGATTTTGTGTAAGTTTTAAAATGAAAAAAAAGATATTTATCTTTTCAGTAATTACCAGTGTAGTAGTAGCAGTATCTGGTATTGCATACTATTTTCACTATCAGTCTGAACTTGAAGAAGAAGCAGCTGAAGCAGCCGCAAAAGAAGCGGAAATGCCAAAACCTCATGACTACTGTTTAATCACGTATTTAGAATCTTCTGATAATGGTAAAACATGGCATAAGACTAATGTAACAACAGGTAAAAAGCCTATGTTCAAAGCGCAATGCTGGAAGAAGTATATCCAAATTCTAGATGGTTTCTCAGCTAGTATAGACAAAAATGGCCAATGGTGTAACAAAATTGATGATAATAAAATAATAGCTCACCCAGCTATGTACTTCTCAGATCAACCTTTTGAATCTAAAGATGAGTTAGCGCCGAAAGTAGATACTCCAAACGAAGCATTGCAAGACAATAAGGCTAATTAATTCTATTTTGATAAACTCTCATAATAACGTTTAAATATCTTGTTAGAAAATTTATTATCCTCATTAGAGATATTGTTAATAATCTCTAGATGATTTTGACAATCTATCAAGTTGCCTTCATACAAGAATCTTAAACTATTTTTACATTTCAAATCTTTCGGATAGGTATTTTTTTTGATCTCATACCATGATGATAAACGATTAATATCATCTGATGATACTATGAACAAATGTTTCTTGACTCGTGTAATAGCAACGTAGAACAATCTTCGCTCCTCTTCGATTGTTTCATCACAAGCCTTAGAATTTTTTTCACCGAAAAAGCCTCCTTCTGTAGCATCATGTACAACAACATAATCCCACTCTAAACCTTTGGCTCTATGCATTGACATGATCTGGATCTGATTCGGATCATTTTCACCCTGCTGATTTGATTTTATGTATAGCTCATATAAAAGTTCAATAAATTCTAATAATGAACTTTTCTTACCTTTAGCAAAACTATTGATTCCATCTATAATTTGTAATTTAGATTTGCTTGAATGTGTCTCCCCAGAGACTTTAGAAATTTGTTTTTCGAGATCTAGAGTTTCTAATATAAAACTTATCGCTCTTTCTGATTTTTTAATCCGAGTATTATTAAAAATAGCTCTCCAACTAGCTGATACTGCTAATATATTTTTTTCTTTAAATGGTTTATCAACTGTTTTGGTTAATTCTGAAATTATATTCATGCTAGCTGAAATATCTTGAGCTATTTTATTTGCCAAATTTTGTTTAACATCTTTTTTGAGATATAGTGACGGATAATCAAGCATAGCTTTTATAAACTCAATTCGTTGATCGATACTGTGTTTAGCAAAACCCCCACCCTTGTTAAATAGCATCAAATGCCCATATATAGCTTTAAATAGATTTTCACTAAAAATATTCTTATCTGCAACCACCTTATAAGCTAGATCATGATACAGGCAGCTTAACTCAAATACCGTTGTTGAATTATACTTACGCACAAGAATAGCTATATCGCTAGCTTTAACACCACTATCAATCAATGCTTTAAGTTTAAGGATAACTTTATCACTACTATCGAGGATACTAATATCAGTTGTTTTATTTAATTTAGGGTATGTAATACATAGATTATCATGGCGTTTTTTATTATTAGTAATAATATTATTTGCCATCAAAGATACTAAATCACCATATCTAAATGTGTAAGATAAGCTATATTGTTTTACATTTTTAAAATCTTTTTTGAAACCTTCTAGCATATAATACGGAGTAGAACCACGCCATTGATATATTGTCTGATCAACATCTCCTACAGCCATAACATAAGTATTTTGTCCAACTAAGCACTTCAAAAAAAACTGTTGTGCCTGATTAATATCCTGATATTCATCTATGATTATATGAGAATACAAACTACTTGCTTGAGCTATGCTATTTTTATCTTTTTCAAAAAGCTTTGCAGGAAGATAGATCATATCATCATAAGTTATTGTTTTTTGACGCTCACATTCTTTGCTAAACTCTAAAAATACTTTATCTAAAAGTTTTTTCTCTTTGGTATTAAGTTCATTGAGTTTTTTGTTAGTAAGAGACAAGTCTGATTTCAATAATGAAATATACTCTTTAAATGTTTCGACTCTTTCGTTATCAGCATCTTTAGTTATTTTAAATTCTTTTTGATATAGCTTAAGTAGCTTTGAAATAATTGCATCTATTTCATACTCTTTAAGAATCTTATCTGCCTTAACAAATCCTGCTTTTGCAAAAGCTTGT
Source organism: Francisella noatunensis subsp. noatunensis (assembly GCF_009823375.1). GTDB lineage: Bacteria > Pseudomonadota > Gammaproteobacteria > Francisellales > Francisellaceae > Francisella > Francisella noatunensis. The sequence goes on from NZ_WBSX01000010.1 coordinate 12,403, forward strand.
AAGAAACTATTTCCTAAAGAGTGCATTGTTCTTACGTTAACTAACCTTGCAATATCAGCTTTAATAACATTTTTAAGTCTTTCTGCAAAATCAAGTTGAGCTGATTTGTTATACATTAAAACTAATATCTTATTTGGTGGAGCTTTATTGTCAATTAGATATTCAATTCTTGCTATTAAAGTTTGAGTTTTTCCACTCCCAGCAACTGCAGAAACTAAGGCATGTTTATCTAAATCATGAGTTATTATTTTTTGTTGTTCAGCTGTATATTGCATTTAAAAATTCGAATTTGATTATTTTTCTTATAGATCTTTGGCAAATAATCGAGAGACAAGATATACCAATGTTAAGGCTGCTTGCTTAACTATATTAACTATTATCTTAACTATTTCTAGAATGGTTATACCTAAGTATTTGAAATAGTTGAGCATATTTACTTTTGCTTTCTTATCTTTGATAAACTTAAAAGGCGCAAATACAAATAACAATATTGCAATCATTACAATATAAGAAAATATAGTCCCTAATATCTGCTCATACCATTGAGCAAACCCATAAAATAAAACCAAAACTATCACAGTTAAAATGACTAAAAGTACGAATAGAAATAGATTCTTATTCTTCATCTATGAAACTATTTGTTTATATAATGATATCATTATTTAAGCTAACTTATGTTATAATCTTAGTCCAAATTTATGAAACAATAATTAAAACAATTCATGACGACTGATCAAAGACTACAAATCGCTCTAGAAGCTTTAGATAATTTAAAAGGCCAAGATATTCAATCTATTAACGTTGAGCATCTTACTGATATGATGGATAACATAGTAATTACTACAGCATCATCTACTACTCATGCTAAATCACTAGCAAGAAATCTGGAACAAGAACTTAAAGATAACAAAATTACAATACTAGGTATTGAAGGCGATAATAAATCTGACTGGGTTTTAGTTGATATCGGTGACATTGTTGTACATATAATGCTAGAAGAAACTAGGGAACTTTATGCACTAGAAAAACTTTGGGATATCAAGCGCAAAGAAGACTAATAATGAAGCTAAAGCTTTCTGCAATGCAGTGGCAACAAGTACAAAAATTTGCTACTGATAGCCTTGGTTTATCATCTATATCTAAAGCTGACTGCAATTTATCTGAATATATTCCTTACTATAATAAATGGATAGAAAATAACTATCATGCAGATCTTGAGTACATGGTAAAGCATGGCGCAAAGAGATTTGTTCCAAATGAATTAGTACCTGGCACTAATAGCGTAATTGTTGCCACATTAAACTATCTTAACAGACCTATAACTATCAAAAATGAAGTTAAGAGACTAAAATCCTCAACAGATATTGCAGACATATCTATATATGCTCATGGTAGAGATTATCACAAGGTAATGAAGAAAAAACTTCAACGATTAGGTGAGTATATAAATGAGCTTACAGGTGATCATCAATTCAGAGTTTTTTACAGATAGTGCTCCAGTACTTGAACGTCCGCTAGCTGAAAAAGCAGGATTAGGCTGGCAAGGCAAAAGCTCTATGCTTATGAATAAAATACAAGGTTCATTTTTCTTTATTGGTGTAATTTATAGTAATCTTGATTTGTCAGATTTACCTAACCTTTCAAAGCATCAAGATTCTTGTGGCAAATGCCAAGCATGTATCAAACTATGTCCAACTGGAGCAATTCAACATGGCAAAATGATCGATTCGCGAAAATGTATTTCGTATCTAACAATAGAAAACAAAGGATCTATACCTCTAGAGCTTCGAGATAAAATTGGCACAAGAATATATGGTTGTGATGATTGTCAATTAGTTTGTCCTTTTAACAATAATGCTCCCATAACTAGAGAAAAGGACTTCCAACAGAGAGATTTTTTAATAAATAAACCTCTTCTTGAACTATTCTCATGGACTAGAAAAGATTTTGATAAATATACACAAGGTTCGGCAATCAGAAGAATTGGTTATGATGCTTGGATAAAAAATATAGCTATTGGTATCGGAAACTCACCATATAAACTAGAAAATATACTATCATTAGAAAATAAGAAAAATGAATTTCTAGACAAAGAAATTGTCTTGAAACATATAAAATGGGCTTTAAATAAACAAATTAATCTAAGTAAAATAGATAAATGATTGTGATTTAATGCCGGTTTGTTAGAATAACTTAGGATGGACATTTCCAAACGTAAAGGAGAAATTAAATAATGAAATTAACTAAAACTCTATTTTTAGCACCATTAGTTGCTGGTTCACTTATCGGTGGTGCTTTCGCAGCAGCAGATAATCAAGATGATCTTAGCTACTCTGTTGGCTATACTATGGGACAAGCTTTAAAAACTCAAATGGATCAAAACAACATAACGACAGATAACCAAGAAGTAGTTAGTGGTCTAACAGATGGAATATCTGGAAGCAAGTCTAAACTTACTCCAGATCAAATGCAAAATGCAATGTTACAATTTCAACAACAAGCAGTAGCTGCTCAGAAAAAATAATTAAGGAAGCTAATTATAATGACTAAAAAGAAATTATTAAAGGCTTTGGCCGTTACTGCAATTGCAACAAGCTTGGTTGCGTGTTCAGATAGTTCAAGTAAAGATAAGTCGGCTAAGGATGCTGCTACAAATTCTGGATCTTCTGTAGCTACTACAGCTCCGGTTGTGCAAGGTACTGATACTGTTACAAAAAATGCTAGCTATACTATTGGTTATGGCATGGGTGCAACTATCGAAACTGATAAAAATGTAAAATCATACAATCTAAACAATGATAAAATTATTGAAGGTTTTTCTGACGCTTTAAATGCAAAAAAACCAGCTATATCTCCAGAAGAAATAGCAAAAAACATGGATAATCTACGTAATAAAGTACAACAGAAAATGAGTGAGGAAAGAGTTTCTAGCTTCCTAAAAGTTAAAGATAGCATTTATGGCTCTGATCTTACACCTAAATCTGATGTAAAAGATCCAGAAGTAGTTGTATATGAGTTCTTTGATTATCAGTGTATGTACTGCTCAAAACTTGCTCCACAAATTGAAAAAGTAATGCAAGATAACAGTAACGTACAAGTAGTTTTTGCGGAATTCCCTATATTTGGTGAAAGAGCTCCCGCTTCTGAATATGCTGCTGAAGTAGGTACTGCAATATATAAATTATATGGTGCAGATGCTTATATTAAGTATCATAATGGTATCTTCGCTACAGGTGAAGATGAGGGTAAGCTAAAAGACTCTACTATCGATAAGGTTGCAGTTCAATGTGGAGCTGATTTAACTAAAGTTAAAAAGGCTATCAAAGGTGATAAAATTGCTGATCATCTAAGAGATACTTTAAAACTAGGTTTTGAAAATCTAGGCATTCAAGGTACGCCATTCTTAGTGATTGCTCCAGCTGTCAATGCTAATGCTGATAATACAACTGTAATAGGTGGTTATACAGATGCTGATAATATCCAATCTGCGATAGATAAAGCTAAAACATCTCCAAAAACTGTAACTACTACAAACAATACTACAGTAGTTACAACCCCTACTGCTACTGCTGCAGTAAATGATACTCAAGCTCAATCAAATGTAACAGAAGCTCCAGTAACAGATTCTGGTAGCTCAGTAACAGTAGATCAATCTAATAATCAAGATGATGTTGAGGCATAATTAATCTTACATACTCTTTATATTACTTCTATTCTTAATCATGATATTTAACTACTAAATATTACCGACTTTATCTGTTAAAATATATCATCAAAATTAATCACTATAATTCTTATGTTTCAAATTAGAAAAGGTAGTAAATATCTTGTTTTCTTTGTTGTAATCTTTGTGGCACTGCCACCCTTCGCTATAGATGCTTATATTCCTGCTTTTGGTAATATTGGTAGTTTCTTTAATGTTGATGTAAATAAGCTCGCTATTACTATATCTACATACTTTATAGGTTTTGGTGTAGGTATGTTTTTTTCGGGTGCATTATCAGATAGTTTTGGTCGTAAAAAAATACTTATTATTGGTATGCTTATTTATATAGTAAGTACTATCTTATGCTCATTTACACATAGCTTTGATACTTTGATATTAATGAGATTCTTACAAGGTCTTGGAGACTCTCCAGCATCTGTTGCAGCTATGGCCATACTAAAAGACTGCTATAGAGGTCAAAGGTTAGTAAAAACTGTAGCAACAATGGTTATGATATTTATGATTGCGCCAATAGTTGCACCTATAATAGGCAGTATTATTATTTACACAACTGGAAGATGGCAAGATATTTTCTATTTCTTAACTATTTATGGTGTTATTTTGTTGGTTATTACAATAGTTATACCAGAAACTCATCCTATACATAAACGTTCTAAGAGCTTAGCTAGAAGCTTTAAGGTATATCTCATTCATATGGCTAACTTACCATTTGTCATCGCAGCTCTGACTGGAGCCCTATGTTTTGGTGCATTGTTTAGTTTTATTAGCACATCATCAAATCTAATTATTGAATATTTTCATCTTGGGTATACTCAATACTGTATATTGTTTGCATTAAATATGTTTGGCATAATCTTTGCTGGTAACTTTATCAAAAGAAAACAGACCGCACATAATCAAAGAGAGCTTATTATTATTGGTTATTACTTGGCTATAGTAGTAATATTACTTAATATATTGAACTCATATTTCTTGAATGATATTTATATATTTATTGTATTAAACGCTCTAGCAACAGGCTGTTTTGCACTAGTGAATATTATAACAACATCAAAAGCCCTTGATATTCTCAAAGAAGGTTATGCTGCTGGTAATGCGATAATTAGATTAGTTAAATTTATGGTTGCTGCTTTGGCGGGTTTTTTCTTAAGTTTTCTATCAATATCAAAGCTAATGGTCGGTATCCCTGTTCAACAATTAGCATTTATAGTAATTTCAGTTGTCGTATTCATGGGTATTAAAAATAGACTTTTCGCCAATTAAAGATGTGTAATAATTTGATTTAAAATATTTTTTTACGAGTATGACAATATGGTAGTGTCCCTTTCTTCATATAGTAGCCTAGATGATAGTCTTCCGCTACATAATAAGGTTTAGCCTCTCTAATATCTGTTACTACCTTGTAGCCTTTATCACTAAGTTCAGATTTCATATCTTCTGCAATCTTTTTTTGTTTATCATCATAATAAAATATAGCCGATTTATATTGCTCGCCAATATCTGGACCTTGGCCATCAACCTGCTCAAAATCGTGTATTTCAAAGAAATACTTTAAAACTTCTTCTAAAGATATTTTTTTCTTCTCAAAAATTACTCTAACAACTTCTAAATATCCAGTATTCCCTGCACAAACTTTTCTATAATCAGGGTTTGGCTGATCTCCACCACAATATCCAGATTCTGCAAATACAACTCCATCAAGTTTTTTCATGTAATATTCTACACCCCAAAAACATCCTGCAGCTACAATAATCTCTTCTGTTTCTTCCAGACTTTCTACTGGTACAAAATCTACAGATGCTGAATTCACACAGTAACGTGTATTTAACTTAGTATATCCTTCTCCATGAAATATATGTCCAAGGTGGCCATCACAATTATTACATAGAATTTCTGTCCTTCTGCCATCAGCATCAGGTAATTGTTTTACATTATTATCAATATAAATATCATAACTTGGCCAACCGCAAGTTGAGATGAATTTGCTATCAGCCTTAAATAACGGCATACCGCAATTACGACAGATATATGTACCATTTTGATCTAGATCATTGTATCTACCTGTAAAAGGATGCTCTGTATCTTTGTTAATTATTATCTCGTATTGATGTGGTGTTAAGCTCTTCGTTTTTAACATTATAATATTCCTAACTGTTAAATATTGTTAATAATTATCATATAAACTCAAAAAAATATATATTCTAATCTACAATATTTATATGATATTAAAAGCTATTTTTTAGCACAATATTGGAGAAATTGGTATGAATTGTAATATAAAAAATAAAGATTACATCTCACTCGCTGCATTCATAATAGTTATTTTGGGTATAGGTATGTCTGTTGGGGCTTTAACCGCAACAAGTATTCCAACATGGTTTGCAAAACTAAAATATCCTTTTTTTGCTCCGCCTAACTGGATATTTGCTCCAGTTTGGACGATTTTTATATTATGATTGCAATATCTGGATGGCTAGTATTCAAACAAAAAGCTCTTAGAGAAAAGGTATTTATTATCTACGCGATACAGCTAGGTTTAAACTTCTTATGGAGCTTTATATTTTTTTGTTGGCATAATATTGATTTAGCTCTTTTAGAAATTTCTATTTTATGGATATTTATTGCATGGAATCTTAAAATATTTATGGATATAAATAAAGTTGCTGGATATTTGCTTATACCATATCTTTTATGGGTAGGTTTTGCATGGATACTTAATCTTAACTATGCGATGCTTAATTAACAATATCCTTATCTGCAACAACTAGGTGCAAATAGTGCAAATGCTTATCATATTGGTTGACAATATCTGCAATGACTTGGTCTTTTGAATACCCCATAATATCATAATACTGACCTCCATGACTTAGAAGTACTTCTACCCTATTATAATTACCTAATTTTGACTGATATGATCTTAGCATCACACTATATATAAAATCTTCATTACCTTCTATTGAAATAGCTAGTTGTATATGATCATGGTCTTTAATCACTTCTGTATTAATACCATTTTTTCCATTTCAGTTGCAACCTCAATTATAGCTGTGTTGTAACATCTTTTTGTAAAAACTCTATAGCCTGATCTTTTGATGGTTTATGAGCAATATCTTCTAATCTTTTCTGCCAAGATGTGTTTGCTTTTGCAAATTGAACAACAGTTGAATGTGTCTCAATACTTTTAAGCCTTAGATAATCTAATCTTAAAGATTTAATTAGTGAAACACACATCAAAAATAAAATAAACAACAATGGAAAAGCACTAATTATAGTAGCTGATTGTAAAACTTGTAAACCACCTGCTAAAATTAATGATATTGCAAGTAAACCGCTAAGTACTGACCAAGCAATACGCTGTAATGTTATTGATTGTTTGGCATTACCTGTAGCTAAAATATCTATAACTAAGGCTCCACTATCAGCAAATATTACAAAAAATGTCACTATTAAAAATACTGCCAAAACTGATAATAGTGTTGAGAATGGAAAATGTTGTAAAAATTCAAACAATGCTACAGGTATATTATTATTTGCAGCATTAATAAGAGTTTCACCTTTGCCACTCATTGCTATTTCAATAGCAGAATTGCCAAAAACAGTCATCCATAAAAATGTAAACCCAAAAGGGATAAACAATACACCTATAGTAAACTGGCGGATTGTTCTACCTCTAGATACTTTGGCAATAAACATTCCGACAAATGGCGACCAAGCTATCCACCATCCCCAATAAAATAATGTCCAACTTTTTAGCCATTCTTGATTTTCTTGATTGTAAGCATACAAATTAAAGGTCTGATTTACTATAGTACTTAAATAGTAACCAATATTTTGAATATAATCGCGTACCAATACCGATGAATTACCCAACAATAGTATAAAAACTAGTAATAATACTGCCAATATAATATTAAAATTACTTAGTGCCTTAATGCCTTTTTCAAGTCCTAATCCTACAGATATTGTTGCTAATGCGACTATAACTATGATATAAATAACTTACATATTTACAGTATCTGGTAAACCTTTCAAAAAGCTCATCCCAGCACTCACCTGCATTGCACCAAATCCTAGAGATGTTGCTACACCAAACAATGTTCCTAGTACTGCAAAAACATCAATGGCATGACCTAAGGGACCATATATATGTCTGCCTAATATTGGATAAAGTACCGATCGAGGTAATAAAGGTAAATCATGTCTATAAGCAAAATATGCTAATGATAAACCTACAATTGCATATACTGATCATGCTTCTATATCCCAGTGGAAAAATGTGGTATTCATAGCTTCTTTAACAAGTACTAACTCATCTGAAGACATATTAGGAGGAGCTAAAAAATGCTTCAATGGTTCTGCTACTCCATAAAACATCAAACCAATTCCCATACCAGCTGCAAACAGCATAGCAAACCATGAAATATTAGAGTACTCAGGTAAATCATGTTCTTACCTAACTTGATATCGCCAAAGCGACTGAACATTAGGATCAAACATAAACATAAAAAAACACTCATTGCCAATATATAAGCCCAACCAAATTTTTCTAGAATTAAATTTTGTAGATTTTGGATATGACTAGCAAATTGATTCGGATAAAAAATTCCTGACAATGACAGGACAATAGCTAAAATAATAGCAGGATAAAAAACTGGAGCATAAGCACCTTTTTCTCGTTGCATAATATTCCTATTTTTTGATAACAGTTGTATTACCTTAACATTTATAACTACCTATATCAAAAATATATACCGTAACTATTTATTCTAAGTACTAAAAAACATACAATATCTAGCAAAATATTATAGCTAATAGCTTAATGAAAAATCTAAGTCAAAAATTAATCAAAGAAATAAAGAAGCTTCACTCACCTCAAGGTAGAAAAAAATCTATCTACTATGTTATAGAAGGATTAAGATGCTGTGATGAAGCCTTATCAAGATTACCTAAAGAAGACTTGATTGCACTATTGACAACAGAAAACACTGATAGCATTAGCTACCCTGTAGATAAAAAATATATTCTCTCTGAAAAAGATCTTAATGAATTGACACAAACACAAAACTCTCAAGGAGTGCTAATCTTAGCCAAGAAAAAAGATACATCATCTGATTTTGAATTTAAAGATGATTTCATACTAGTGCTAGATAGAATACAAGACCCTGGTAATATTGGTACTATATTGAGAACTGCTATAGCAGTTGGTTTGACAGAGATTGTACTTATAAATGGTACTGTAGATCCTTTTAACCCCAAAGCTATAAGAGCTGGTATGGGTGCACAATTTAGTCTGAAATTCAGATATTTTGAAAATCTAAGCGCTGTAAGAAATTACCCCACACTAAAAGAACGAAAAATTTGGCTGACAACACCACATGAGGGAGTTTCTTGTTATTCTGAAGAGTTTAAGTTGAGTAACAGTGTCTTAGTCTTTGGAGAAGAAGCCAATGGTATAGAGGACTTTTCAGTAGGTGAAAAGACAATGATTCCTACTCTAAGTAATATTGAATCTCTAAATGTAGCTCAAGCGGCTACGATATATTTATTTGAGGGTCTAAGGCAAAAAATGCTAAAATAAATGTACAAAAAAAGAGGAGAAGTGCCATGAGCAAATGTAAAACACATCAAAACCACGAACATAAACACCAAGATAACTGTGGTCATACAAGAATCAAACATGGCGATCATTACGACTATCTACATGATGGTCACCTTCATCATGAACATAATGGGCATTATGATGAACACACTCTAGATGTCACAACTAAAAATCCTGATGAATGTAAACCAATCAAAGATGAATGCTGTGATCACGTACATGGTCCGGATTGTGGTCATGAAGCAGTACCACATGGTGATCACATAGACTATATTGTTGATGGTAGATTACATCATCCTCATGGTAATCATTGTGATGATCACGGTTCAGTTGAGGTTATTAAAAATAATAAAAAATAGTTTAGAACCTTACTTTAAATTAAGCTCTCAATATTATCAATCTCAAAATCATTATACTTATCAAATATTTTAACTAGTTCTGTTGGGATTTTTGCAGGTCTGCCCTTCTGAGCATTTATCATTACCCACAGAGTATCTGCTTTACACAGTAGAGCTTTATCTGACTTTCTATAAATATGATATTTTCTAAATGTAGAAATTTTAGTAATACTCTCTACCCACGTAACTACAGCGATATCATCACCTAAAAATCCTTGCGATAGATACTCTATAGTATGCTTCTTAGCAAACCATGTAAGTCCTTGAGACTCCGTTAAGTCAAAAACCTTATTAGCCTTGACATGCTCAATAGCCACATCCTGCATCCATTGAAGATAGACAATATTATTAAGATGATTATTTGGATCGATATGTTCAGGTAATACCTTAGTTGACAAAACAAAGTATTTTAACTGCTGATTCATTTCTGACCTAAGAACTCAAGCAAATCACTATAACCACCAATCTGTTTATCATCAATAAATATTAAAGGTGTAGTTTCTAAGTTATACTTATGTTTAAAAGCATCTGTTTCAGCTCTAGTCTTTAAAATATGGTCTTCAAAACACCAACCCTTTTCTTCAAATAACGCTTTTGCTTTTAAACCATACGGACAAGTTTTCTCTGGTGTTACCATTCTGTATAAAACAATCTTATTAAACTGTTGAATTATTCTCTTATATTCCAAAATAATGTAGTATTAATATTGTAAGTATAGCACCAGCAATGAAATTTGAAAGGTAAGATTACTATGTGTACTAATGTTTTTATAAATAAAAATCAATACAAAATCGAAGCAAGATCTATGGATTTTCCAATAAATATTGCCTTTAAAAATGGTTGGGGTTATGTCGGTATTGAAAATGTAACAGACGTTGTAATAGATGCTGATAAAATTCCTGAAAGCAGAATCGCTAAGTGGACTTCAAAATATGGTTACTTTTGTAGATTAGGATTTGAGAGTTATGTAACAGATGGTTTAAACACTCAAGGCTTTTCATATAGTATCTTGTATTTAGATGGTACGGTATATCCAAGTTATGATAATAATGATAATAGGCCTGCACTAGCGGTGTATGAGTTAGGTAATTTTTTGTTAGCTATGGCAAAAGATGTAGCTGATGCTCTTAAATTAATATCTGAGTATCAGATAGTGAATAGTGCTGCAAAGTTAAAAGATGGCATATATATAAAAAATATTCCTCTTCACATGTGTCTAAGAGATGCTAATGGCAACAGTGCTGTGATAGAGTTTATTGATGGTAAAATGTACATTCATAAAAATGCTGGTAATGTCTTAACTAATGCACCTACTTACGAATGGCATCTAAGCAATATTGAAGAATATAAATCACTACTACAACCATTAGTAAATAATAGTAATCCTAAAAGTATCTTAGCTACAATTAATCCACCTTGGGTACCAATCAAAAATCCAAGTAAAGCCATAACAACTGCAATAGATACCAAACTTCTAGTATAAGCACTTGCAAATATAGGCGCTCCTGCTATTCCACCGATATTTGCTAGTGATGCAATAGAGCACATTACTAAGTTTAGCCTAAATATCTTGGCAATTATTATCATAAGTATAGCATGAATAACAAGAACCATAAGTCCACAAACTATGTATATCGATGCTTGAGAAAACCCTTTGAAACTTGAGCCTGATGCTATAAGTGCGACCAAAAAATATAAGAAGATACTTGCAATAATAATATCACTTCTAATTTTGGCTAATGGAGTCATAGCACCTACAAACCCAAATAGTGTTACTAGAAGTATTGTCCAAGTCTTAGCAGATATTAAATCTGTAGCTGGTAAATAACTTGATAAAATCTTTGCTATATCAGTAGCAGTAAATGCCATTGCAATTAATACAAATATTCCAACAAAGTTAATATCGCCTTTGACATCATAAGGATTGTTAATATCAACTTTACTTATATGCTCCTCAATACAACCTGCTTTAGTCCATTTATCAAATATATTTGCTCGAGAAATAAGCGCAAACAGAAAAGCAAACCAAATAGAATAACTAATAGAATCTGTCAATAGTATATAGCTCATCTAATTATCAGGAGTACCAAGAGCTTGTTTAACAGCGACCATATTACCAGTCCCTCCCATCCAACTTGCTGATGAAGCTGAGAATCCTTTCCAATCATCTGGCGATATATACTTACCAACAGTTAAATACATTATGACAAAAGCTATTATAATACTTACTGTAGCTCCAAAAAATGCTATGAGTAGCTTTCTACCTAGTTTTATAACTACTCTAATATCACAACGAATAAGCATCAAAAATAACATAACAGGCAATATTAAATCTTGAAGCTGAGACCTTGTTTGAATAATTTCTGAAGATTTTAAATCCCAAAATCCCATAGCTGAAAGCAGTACTATGACAAAATAAATAATTACAATTGCTGGAAAATATTCAAATAATTTCGATTTTGACTTACTTGATAGTAAGACTATAAGACTGCATATTAGCAATAAAGATGATATATAAGATAATGAAGTTGAAATCATATTTTAGAATTTAAAACACAGATAAACAAATTATACAGTTTTTTGAACTTAATCTTTAAGAAAATTTTCGATATCAGCGATTAGATCTTCAGGAATTGTTTTAGGTGCATATCTAATGACAGTTTCACCATCTTTTGATACTAAAAATTTTGTAAAATTCCATTTTATAGCTTCGGTACCAAGTACACCTTTTGCTCTTTCTTTAAGATATTCATATAGTGGTTCTGCATCTTTACCATTTACTTTTGTTTTTTTCATTATTGGAAATGTAACATCATAGTTAGTTTGACAAAAGTTTTTAATTTCTTCATCACTACCAGGTTCTTGTCCACCAAATGAATTACATGGAAAAGCTACTATCTCTAGATTAGGATGTAATTTATGTAAATGTTGAAGTCCTCTATATTGCTTAGTGAATCCGCACTTACTCGCAACATTTACTATCAAGAGAACCTTATTCTTGGGTAAATAATATTCTGAGCTATCATTCTTAGTTAATTTAAAGTCATAAATTGACATTGTATTACCTCTTATAAACTTTATTTAAAATATTATTTTGTTGGTTTTTGAGCCTAAGAATTCAAAACATCAAATACTTGATCGATCAGCTTAGGACTTACATTATACTGTATTGCAAAATTAGTACGCATAGCAGCCAAATCTTTATCTTCAAATGGATCATTACTAGGTAATTTCTGATTTTTCTGAAGATCTAACATTTGATTTCTTAATTCTTGACGCTTTGCTATGAACTTTATGATTTGCTCATCTGCGTCCATAATTTCAGATTCATATTTCCCTGAAGTAGGTTTAGCAACAAAACTGCTTGGACTCATAGCAAATGATAAACTATACAATGCTATGCCTGTAATAGCTAATAGATATCTTTTCATAAAAAATAAAATATATGGTTTGATTTTAATAATATAATGTTTTATGAAAACTTTTAAAAGTCAATAGTATATAAAATTTCATTTAATAAGTTACTATTAAAAAATAAAAACTTATTTTATATCATAGTTATATTTTGAGTTATTTCTACTGATGTCAGATAATCTGAGCAAAAATAATTTCTAACTAGATATTTTGAAGGGCTTTTTCGACCTTAACTCTATAGTTTTCATCAGCTTGAGCAAACTGGTCAAGCATTATTTCTTGAATCTCTTGACTAGCATGTACCAACCCTTCTGCAATATTATTAGCTAACTGTTGCTGCTGAGATTCGCTCATTAATCTAAAAAGATCTCCAGCTTGTGAGTAGTTATCTTCACCTTGTGCATCACAATAAGCAATATAACCCTCTATTTCTAAAGGTGGCTCTATATATTGCTTAGCATCTGAAGGAGAATCAGAATGCGCATTTGGATAAAAATTAGGCATTTCATTCTGTGATACATTAAGAGCTATACCAGCCATTGCTCCATCACGCTGATAATTATGCATGGGACATTTTGAAGCATTTATCGGTATATGACTTGCATTTACACCTACTCGATATCTATGAGCATCTTGATAAGCTAGTAGTCTAGCTTGTAACATCTTATCTGGAGATGCACCAACACCAGGCACTAGATTATTAGGAGCAAAAGTAGCTTGCTCTACTTCAGCGAAATAATTATTAACATTACGGTTTAACTCTAAAACACCTATCTTTTGAAGTGGGAAATCTTTATGAGACCAAACCTTAGTTAAATCAAAAGGGTTTATACTATATTGCTTTGCTTGGTCTTCAGTCATAATTTGCAATTTAACATCCCACTTTGGATAATTACAACTCTCTATAGCATCAAACAAATCTTTTTGAGCTCCATAGCTTGGCTGCCTAGATGCTTCTTCATTTGTGAGATTTTTAATTCCTTGTTGTGTTTTAAAATGCCACTTAACCCAAAAAAGTTCACCATTTTCATTATAAAAGCTTAATGTATGTGAGCTAAATAAATGCATATGCCTATAGTTCTTTGGGATACCTCTATCAGACATCAATATTGTCATTTGATGCAAAGACTGAGGGTTTCTTGACCAAAATTCAAACTGGGCCGCACTATCTGGTAGATTAGTTCGAGGATTCTTTTTTTGTGAGTGTACAAAGTCAGGGAATTTATTGGGATCCCTTATAAAAATACTGGTGTGTTATTTCCTACAATATCAAAATTGCCTTGTTTGGTATAAAATTTGATAGCTGCACCACGTACATCCCTAACATAATCACTAGAATCTTGACCTCCTCCAACAGTAGAAAATCGCACAAAAACCTCAGTCTGCTTGTTTTGATCTCTTAAAAAATCAGCTACTGTCAAATCTGATAAGTCTTTTTCAAGGGTAAAAGTACCATATGCGCCAGTACCTCTTGCATGTACTACACGCTCAGGAATTCTCTCGCGATTAAAATGTGCTAACTTCTCAAATAATCAAAAGTTATCAAATGTTAACGAACCATTTTTACCTGCACTAATACTTGTATTATCATTAGGAATTGGGGCGCCATTTGCTATAGTTAATATCTTATTCATGTTTTCTCCTTATTGAAATAAATATCAATCATTATTAAGCGCAACAATACTTATTGAATGCAATCTTAAAATAGATACTTAATAAAATAGTATATATATGAATAGAGCTGGTCAATATTATTGGGAAATTAAATGTAGAATAGTTTTTTTGATAATTATAAATTAATAACAGGCTTTTATAATACTACCATTAGCAATCCCTGCTACTGACTTAAGATATGCATTAGCTACTTTTTCTGCTTCTATAGGTTCATAGCCTACAAAGAATGGTCCATACTTTGCTAACGCCTCTTTGACTACAGTTGGACTAACAGTATTTATACGGAAATCTTTATATTCAAGAGCCGCTGCTTTTACAAATCCTTCTACTGCAGCATTAACAGTGGCTGCTGCAACACCTAAAGCAATTGGCTCAACATTCAATATTCCAGTAGTCAATGTAAATGAACCGCCCTTATTGATATACTTTGCACCAATTTGCACTAGGTTGATTTGTCCAAGTAGCTTATTTTTAAAACTGAAGTTCCAGTCTTCTTGAGTTAAGTCATCAACAGTTTTAAAAGCCACTTTACCAGTAGTAGATACTAAAGCATCAAAAAAACCTACTTTTTCAAAGAAATTTTTGATAGATTCTATATCTTCTATATCAATACGGTGTGAACCATTACTTCCACTAAATGTTGCAGGAATAACTTTATAACCAGTGCTAATGAACTTATCATAAGTCGCTGATCCTATTACTCCGCTTGCACCTATTAGAACGCTAGATTGTATTCTGAAAGTTTTAAATAGTTGAAAGAGAGTTCCAAATATAGTTTATTAGGTTTTGACGAAACTAAAATAAACGATAAGGAACTAAAAAATGCCAAAGCACTTAACTCTTTCAAATAGA
>NZ_WBSX01000100.1 GCF_009823375.1 Francisella noatunensis subsp. noatunensis
AAGTTAAAGCTTAGACACTTATTATTTTTCAAAGCTAGACAATATAAATACAAAAAAGAAGGTGACTCTAAACAAGTTAAGATAAAGGATAGAGCGAGTATTTCTGAAAGACCTAGCAGTGCTAATAATAGAAAAAATCTTTATCACTTTGAAGGTGACACTATTGTTGGTAAAGACCATAAAAGTGCTATTGTAACAATGGTCGATAGAGCTAGCAGATTTACTATTTTAGCCAAGTCTATAGATAGAACAGCTAATTCAATCAATAGAATATTGTACAAAGTATCTAATGGTCATAAAATATTAACAGCTACATTTGATAATGGTAAAGAGTTTGCTAAACATAAGAAGCTAACTAGCAAGACTGGCATCAAAGTATTCTTTGCTGATCCATACAGTCCTTGGCAAAGAGGTACTAATGAAAACATGAATAGGTATATCAGACAATTTATATCTAAAGGTACTAACTTTAACAATATATCTCATCAATACATTAGAAAGTTACAGATAGACTTGAATAATAGACCTAAGAAATGTTTAAATTACTTGACACCTAATGAAGTACATTTTGGTATCTCTATAAACATTGAGAATACAATCTAGCATGGATAACTACAAAAAATATTTTACCAACAGAGTAGTGATCTAATAATTTACGCCCAAGTATCGGTGCTGGTAGAAAGGCACAGCCTAAAGATATAGCTAATTTACCAAAGTATGCAGCTGAATATTCCATTACATCTTGAATTAAAAAAGGGCCTAAGGTATTGAAACTAATGATAAGTGAATAGGCTATTCCCATTGCTATACAGAGAGTCATAAACTCTCTATTAGTTATCACTTCGGTTATATCTTGTTTGATTTTGGCTGTACTTAGTTTTGATTTTTTACTAAGTGTTTCTGGGATATAGATGAAAACTAATATTGTCAGCAAAGCTATTATGATACTGAAGAAGTAAAATCCAGATTTCCAACCAAAAGCATCTTGTAAGAAGCCTCCAATTATAGGTCCTGCAATGGGTCCTAATCCCCATAAAAATCCCATTGTTGGTCCAAGTTTTAGAAGCTTTTCAGGTGGCAGAATATCTGAAAAAATACCTCGAGTAACAACTCCCATGGATCCTATCAGAAATCCTTGACAAAATCGTGAGCCTAGCAATACATATTCATTTGGTATTAGAGTAGGTAATAAGCTAACTATGACAAATAGTACGCATGATGTCCTAAGTAGAACTTTACGACCTATACCGTCAGTAATAATACCTATTAAAAGATTACCTATAGCATAACCTATCAGATATATAGATATCACCATTTTTGAGATAGAAGCGGTTGTATTAAGAGAAGCACTAATACCAGGTAAAGATGGTGCAAATAAATCTATACTCATACCCATTAGTATTGGGAATGAAAGCAATACAAGCATTCTTATTTTATGCTGATAATTATTAGTCGTAAAATTATTTTGTTTAATCAATTTGTTTTCTAAGAAAGAACTTTGAGAGAATGATTTTAGCAGATTTTGCCAGTGATTGAATAGTCACTAGCAGTATATAAGTAATATATTCTTAGATATTAATATCTACCTTGTTGGATCATAGCATTAGCTACTTTTTCAAAACCTGCAAGGTTTGCACCAGCTACTAAGTTGTAGCCAAGACCATATTTCTCAGATGCGAATTTACAAGCATCAAAGATATTAGCCATAATTTGCTCTAACTTGGCTTCTACTTCTTCAGCAGTCCAAGCTATTCTAGCAGAGTTTTGACACATTTCTAAACCAGAAGTAGCAACACCACCAGCGTTAGCAGCTTTACCTGGAGCTAGAATTACACCTTTCTCCATTAGGAATTCGATAGCTTCATTAGTTGTAGGCATGTTAGATGCTTCAACAACATATTTAACACCAGCATCGATAAGCTTCTGAGCATCTTCAACATCGATCTCGTTTTGAGTAGCAGAAGGGATAGCGATATCTCCTTTAACTCCCCAAGGCTTTTGACCAGCATGGAAAGTAGCACCGAATTTCTCTGCATAATCTTGCATAGAAACTTTGCCTTCACGGATTTGTAATAAGAAATCGATTTTTTCTTCTGTAGTGATACCTGCTGGATCATGTACGAAACCTTTTGAACCAGAGATAGTAACAACCTTACCACCTAACTGAGCAACTTTCTTACATATACCCCAAGATACGTTACCATAACCAGAAACTATAACAGTTTTACCTTGCATAGTCTCACCATCATGTTTAAGCATGTTTTGTAAGTAGAAAACAGCGCCATAACCTGTAGCTTCAGGACGAATTAAGCTACCGCCTGACTCTAGAGATTTACCAGTTAATACACCGTTTTCAAAAGCTCCACGGATTCTTCTGTATTGACCATACATATAGCCAATTTCTCTACCACCAACACCGATATCACCTGCAGGAACATCGATATCTGGACCGATATGGCGTTGTAATTCAGTCATGAAACTTTGGCAGAAGTTCATGATTTCTGCATCAGTTTTGCCTTTAGGATCGAAGTCAGAACCACCTTTACCACCACCCATAGGAAGAGTAGTTAAGCTGTTTTTAAATATTTGCTCAAAACCTAAGAATTTGATGATTCCAGAATATACGCTAGGGTGGAATCTAATACCACCTTTGTAAGGACCTATTGAACCATTAAATTGATATCTGTAACCTCTATTAACCTGAACATTGCCATCTCTGTCAATCCATGGAACTCTAAATGTAATTCCTCTTTCTGGCTCAACGATTCTTTCTAGAATATTTTCTTCGATGAACTTTGGGTTTTTTTCTAATGCTGGCTTAAGAGTAGAAAAAACTTCTTTTACAGCTTGAATGAACTCTTTTTCATGTCCATCTCTTTTTTCTACTTTAGCGATTACGCTATCAATATATTTTTGAGCATCCATTTATGCATCTCCTTTGTGATTTGAAAATTTATTTAGAATATTTCTCATATACAAGTAGACTCAATCATGAATTTTCATGATGAATCATATAAGAGAATATCCTACATGTACAAGTTTGCATTTTACCAAATCAGTTTACAACGAACTTGGCTTAATTAACATGATTTTATAATAATATTTTATTAATAAAAATCAAATAATCTAATTTCATATATAAAAATATTTTACAAAAAATTGATTATTGTTTAGTCTAATCAGATAAATGATATTTTTCGTTAAATTAAACCAAAAGGAATAGAGCATGAGTATGTCATTTGGTTATAACTTTATGAGTCGTATTTGGAACCTTTAACAGTAGGAGAATAGTGTATGTATATTTCAAACTTTTATTTCAAAATAAATTATTCATTAATACCAAAAAACCATAAAACATACACTAAGCGAAAACCTCTTATTCTTTAAATTTATTTCATTGATTGAAGTTTAGGAGGACAAAATGGTTAGTCAGAATCTAAGTATACAAAAAATACCAAAGGCTAAGCAATTAATTGTAGTAACCACATCAAATTGGCAGAGTGTATCGGGGAAGCTTTGGTTTTTTGAAAAAGACAATCAAAATAATTGGTTAGCTAAGAAATCAGCAACTGCTGTGGTAGTTGGTAAGAATGGCTTAGCATGGGCAGATAGTTTATATCAAAGTCTAGTAGATGCCGACTTAAAAAAAAGAAGGCGATAGTAAATCACCAGCAGGTATTTTCGATATTGGTAAAACTTTTGGATTTGCTAATATCTCAGCAGTTAAATATGTACAGCTAAAAACTGGAATCGAATGTGTTGATGATAGTAATTCAAAATACTATAACTAGATAGTTAATAGTAATCTTATTGATGATAAAGATTGGCTCTCAGCTGAAAATATGTCAGAGATTGCTATCTATAAATATGGTATAGAGATTTTGTACAATACTAATCCAGCGATAGCCAAAAAAGGCTCTTGTATTTTTATGCATATCTGGAAGTCTCCGACGACAGGTACAGAAGGATGTACTGCTACGGCAGAGGATGATATTAGAGAGTTCAGTCTTATTTGGATATGAGTAAAAATCCTATATTGGTGCAATTAACTCAAGATGTTTATAAATAAGTACAAAATGATTGGCAGTTGCCGATTTTATATTAAAAAGGATAATTAAATGAGTAACTATATAGTTTTTGATAAAGTAAGACTAGCTAATTATATAAAAGAGCATAAACTCACGACACCATGTTATATATATGACAGTAGACTTTTAGAAGATACATTTACTAGTGCAAAAAAGGCATTAGATAAAAATTTTAAAAATGCTGAAATTCATTATGCAATTAAGGCAAATCATCATCCAAGAATAGTGGATATCGCTAAGAAATATGGTATGGGGATTGATTGTGTAAGTGGCGGCAAGATTAGAAGAGCACTTGAGCAGAATGTAGATCCTTAGCATATTGTTTTTGCAGGGGTAGGCAAAGCTGATTGGGAGATTGAGTTAGCTATTGATAATAGTATTTTTGCTTTTAATAGCGAGTCTTTAGAAGAGATAGAAGTCATTAACGAAATAGCATCCTCGAAGAATAAACAGGTAAATATTTGTCTGAGAGTTAATCCAAATATAGATGCACAGACTCATCATTATATAAGTACAGGGCAATTTGATGATAAGTTTGGAATTGCTTTTGCTGATATTCTTAATTGGTTAAAAAATGATTTTCAAAGCCTTAGTAACATAACTATTATAGGACTACATTACCACGTAGGTTCACAGATATTGAATTATCAGGTTTTTCAATCATTAGCTATTACTACAAATGAGCATATAAAACTTCTCAAGCAAAATGATATTGATATTGAACATATTAATTTTGGTGGTGGTTTGGGGATTGATTATCAAAATCCACAACAGAATACTATAGTAGACTTTGATAACTATTTTGCTAGATTTAGAGAGTTTTTTGAGTATTGTGATGATGTTAAGCTACATTTTGAGCTTGGTAGATCATTAGTAGGGCAGTCAGGCGTGCTTGTATCACAGGTATTGTTTAATAAAGTGACTCAAGATACTCATTTTGCGATTATAGATGCAGGTATGACAGAGCTTATTAGACCAGCATTGTATCAAGCGCAACACAAGATTGAGGCTTTGATTGATGAAAAGTGTCAATGAAAAGCAACATTATCATATAGTTGGGCCTATCTGTGAATCTAGTGATGTATTTGCAAAATATTATCAGCTTCCTAAAATAAAGCGTGGTGACTTATTAGCAATATATTCAGCAGGAGCTTATGGTAAGGTTTTAGCTAGTGAGTATAACTTAAGACCAAGCGTTCAAGAGTATTTTATATAAGGTGGATTTATAATTATGCATATATCTAACAAAAAAATTTCGACACTATCGCTAACAATGCTAAATATCTCAGCGATAATTAGTTTAAGTTCGATAGCTTATATGGAAACAATAGGTTTACAGAGTGTTTTCTTTTATCTAATTGCTGCAGTTACATTTCTACTACCAACATCGCTTATCTGTGCTGAGCTTAGTAGTATGATAACGCAAAATAATGGTGGTGTATTCAGCTGGGTCAAAGCAGGTCTTGGTGAAAAAGCCGGTGTACTTGCGATGTGGTTGGAGTGGTTTAATAATGTGGTAGGTTTCCCAAGTTCTGTGACAGCATTAATCGCGACATCTTCATATATTGGCTTTAGAGGTTTTGCTGAAAATACTCACACAAGTGTAGCGTTCTGGTTAATAATGGTGGCTGTATTTATCGCTATAAGTTTATTTAACTGCTTACCATTACGAAAAGTTGTTGTGCTAAATATTATTGGTGCAGTATTTGGTATGATAATTCCAGGAATACTATTAGTTACTGGTCAAAGTAATTTAGAATATCATGGATTTAGTGATCTTTTACCAGTGTTTTCTGTAGGTACTTATGCTCTTTTGGTCAAGACATTGTCATCATATTCTGGTATTCAGTCAGTAGCTTTCCATATGACGAATATCGAAAATCCTCAGAAAAATATTCCAAAATCAATATTAATAGCTACTTTGATAATCGTATCATTAACTATTTTAACAACAGTTGGTTTAACTATTATTATTCCTGTACAAGATGTTAATGTTTTAAATGGTCTGATACAGGGTATCTCACAAGTATTAAACATAATAGGCTTGGGTAATGTTAAGCCAGTAGTTGTGATAATGATAGGTTTGGGTATGTTAGCGGCTCTTAGTACATGGGTGTTAGGCCTGCTCGTGGTATGCAGACAGCAGCAGAACAGGAGCTTTTCTCAAAAATTATGGCTGGTAAAAATAGATTTGGTATGCCAGTAAATATGCTTGTAATACAAATTCTGATAGTTTTAGTGTTATCATCTGTATTTTTAGTAATGCCATCAGTATATGCAGCATTCGCATTATTAATTGCTATTACATCACAGTTTACTGTAGTTATGTGGATAATGGTTTTTGCCGCGGCTATTAGACTTAGATTTACACAACCACATACTCATCGAGTATTTCATGTAGGTAGAAGAAACTCTAATTGGCTACTCGTAACTATGTCATTAGTTGCAATATTTATGTGTATGTTAGGCTTTATACTTGGGCTATTCCCACCAAGCTTCTCACATGTTAAAAATGTCTTCCAATACACAATGATTTTGGTTGTGGCGGATATTATAATTATAGCAATTCCACTGATATGGATTTGGTTACATAGAAAAAGAATTTTATAAAAGCTAGATTGTATTCTGAAAGTTTTAAATAGTTGAAAGAGAGTTCCAAATATAGTTTATTAGGTTTTGACGAAACTAAAATAAACGATAAGGAACTAAAAAATGCCAAAGCACTTAACTCTTTCAAATAGATATTGTATAGAAGAATTACTTAAATTAGGATACCAAACATCTCAAATAGCCAATAAAATTGGCTATAGTGAAAGAGCTATAAAAAAGGAACTTAATCGCACTAGTATAAATAGTGACTATAATGCTGAGATAG
>NZ_WBSX01000101.1 GCF_009823375.1 Francisella noatunensis subsp. noatunensis
CCTCATGTTTTAATCTACCACAAATAAGTTCCGGAGATATCTTCTTTTTTAACAAAGCTATTATTAGCTTTTTAACTTTACAGGATAGCTTATGATTATTTGAAGTTCTGCGGCTTTGATATAGCTTCTGTGCTATCTCAGCATTATAGTCACTATTTATACTAGTGCGATTAAGTTCCTTTTTTATAGCTCTTTCACTATAGCCAATTTTATTGGCTATTTGAGATGTTTGGTATCCTAATTTAAGTAATTCTTCTATACAATATCTATTTGAAAGAGTTAAGTGCTTTGGCATTTTTTAGTTCCTTATCGTTTATTTTAGTTTCGTCAAAACCTAATAAACTATATTTGGAACTCTCTTTCAACTATTTAAAACTTTCAGAATACAATCTAGCTCATCATCTAAAGATTATGAGAAAATAAATAATTGCTAATTTGATATTTGAATTATATAAAGATGATTCTTTTCAAACGTACACCATAAATAAACATATTGATTTATCTAATAAAAATACAAGAATCAATGAAAAGTAAATGTCTTAAAAAGTGTAAAAGCTAATCTATTTTTTCATAGTTAAAAGGTATACAATATATACCATAAGTAATAAAAAAATAATAAATATGTTTCTTTGTAATGATTCTAAAAATGAAACACTTATAGACACTAGAGGCATATCTTTTGATGAAATAGTTTCAGCTATTGAATTAGATATAAACCCTTTAGATATCTATGAAAATAAAAACTACAAGAATCAATATAAAATAGATGTTCTTATTGGTGATTATGTATAGGTTGTAGTCTTTGAGATCAAAAATGGAGATTACTGGCTGGTAACAGCTTTTAAAAATAGAAAAGCTAACAAAAAACATAAAAGGAGTTAGTTATGGATGATATAAAAAAATATTCTAACGATACAGACTGGGTAAAACTTGATGCGGATAAGCTATCTTCTTTATTTAGTAGCAGATTTAAAAAAGACTGCTACAGCAACTAAGCAAATAAGTTTAAGAGTGAAAGAAGATGATATAAGAAAGTGTGAAGCAAGAGCATCTGCACATGGCTTAAAATACCAGTCAGTTATTAAAGCTCTTATTCACAAATATGCCAATGGCAAAATTACGATATAGTTTTAATATCAAACAATTACAACTCTAAACTCTTACTAACGATTTCAAAGACATTTTTACTTGGGTTTGAAGCTTTGATTTTCTCAAGAGCATTTTTCATCATAGCTTGTCTATCGGTATCATAACGCTTCCAGCTCATCAGATTACGAGCCATTCTAGCTGCAACTTGATGGTTGATTTTATCAAGCTCCAGTACTGTATCCGCCATGAAAGCATATCCTAAGCCATCTTTGCAATGATATTGTGAGAAATTAGCACCAAAACCACCAATAAGTGAGTAAACTTTATTAGGGTTTTTAGGGTTATATGCAGGATGATTAACTAAGCCTTTAACTATATCTAAGGCTGATTCATGAGAAATTTGAGCTTGAGATACTAGCCATTTATTTACAACTAAGTCTTCATGCTTCCAACGGTTATAAAACTCATTGATAGCATTATCACGAACTTGCCTATGATTAGCTTTAACAATGCTGAAAATGCTGTTTGCTGATCTGTCATATTATCAGCATTATCAAATAACTGTTGTGCTAACTCTATACCTTGACTTTGATCACTAGCATTCATCAGATAGCTCAAGCAGACTCCTTTTAGCTTTCTTTTAGCAATTTGCTCAGATACAGCTAACCAATCATCTTTTAGCTTATCTGCTAGCTGATTCATAACTTTTTTGCGAGAGTTGATAATATCATCAACCATAATTGTCGGCATTGCCTCAGCAATTGTAGACTCTGTTGGTATCATCAGAGCATCACTAATTAAAGCTTTATCTAAATCTTTATCATGTAAGATTGATTTAAAAGCATTTAAAAACTCAGCATCTACATCAGCATTTTTTAAGATCATTTTAGTAGCTAATTGCTGTAAAGAGTCCCAACGATTAAAGGCATTATTATCATACTTAACAATATGTAATAGTTCTGTTTCAGCGCGCTTATGCTCAACTTTGACAGGTGCTGAAAAATCTCTAAATAAAGAAGCTACTGGTTTTGCTATAATATTCTCAAAAGTATAAGTTTGTTTTTGCTCTTTTAGCTCAATGACTTGCTCTGCTATATTTTCACCTTCTGGAGTGATAAGTCCCATACTGACTGGTATATGAAGAGCTTGTTTTTCTTTTTGATCTGCTGTTGGCGAAGTAGTTTGCTCTAGTGTTAGACTATAAATTTGATTTTCTGCATCGTAGTTTTCTGTAACCTTAATACTTGGTGTACCTGATTGAGCATACCATCTTTTAAATAAGCTAAAATCACGATTATTAGCATCTGCCATAACATTTACAAAATCATCACAAGTGACAGCTTGTCCATCATGTCTTTTAAAGTATAGTTTCATACCTTTTTAGAAGCCTTGTTCACCTAATAGGGTATGAATCATACGAATTATCTCAGCACCTTTATGATAAACCGTTACAGTATAGAAATTATTCATCTCAATGTACGACTCAGGGCGGATAGGGTGAGACATCGAACTAGCATCTTCAGCAAATTGAGCACTTCTAATAATACGAACATCGTCTATACGTTTAACATCACTAGAGTTCAAATCAGAAGTAAACTCTTGATCTCTAAATACAGTCAAGCCTTCTTTTAAGCTAAGCTGGAACCAGTCTCTACAAGTGACTCTATCACCTGTCCAATTATGAAAATACTCATGTCCCACTACACTTTGTACCAACTCAAAATCTTTATCTGTAGCAGTCTTATCACTAGCCATTATATATTTGGTATTAAAGATGTTTAAACCTTTATTTTCCATTGCACCAGCATTAAAATCAGGCACCGCCACAATCATAAAAGTATCTAAGTCATACTCTAAGCCAAACCTATCCTCATCCCATTTCATAGAGTCTTTAACAGCTTGCATTGCATAATGACATTTATCTATATCTTGTTTAAAAGCGTATATTTCTAAACTAACTTTACGTTGTGATTTTGTAATATAAGTATCTTTGATACTTGCTAAATCTCCAGCTACAAGAGCAAATAAATAGCAAGGCTTCTTAAATGGATCTTTCCATACTGCAAAATGCTGAGTATCTGAAATATATCCGGACTCAACTTTATCGCCATTTGATAAAATTACTGGATATTTTTGTTTGTCTGCTATTATTTTGACTGTAAAAGAAGACATTACATCAGGTCTATCTAGATAGTAAGTAATTTTTCTAAATCCAGTTGCCTCACATTGGGTGCAAAACACCTCTCCAGATTTGTATAAACCTTCCAAAGAAGTATTAGCTTCAGGATTAATCTCTACCACTGTTTCTAATACAAACTTTTCTGGAGCATCATCTATGATTAATTGGTTTTCATTAACTGTAAAATCTGTATTTGATAGCTCTTTATTATCTATTTTTATAGATAATAGTTTTAGATTATTACCATCTAAAACCAGTGTGTTATTTTCACTATTTGCTGGATTAGCTACTATATGTAAATTTGCTGTCACTCTAGTTTTTGACTTATCAAGTTTAAATTTTAGATGTGTTTCATTTATAAGATAATTACTTGGCTTGTAGTCTTTTAAATATTTAATTTCTGGTTAATTCATAGTTAAGGTGATATTAGATATTTTTATTTAGAATAGCAGTAGCTAAATATTGTTGCAATTATATACTAACTATGAATTACTTTTAATACTTATAAGTTAAAATAAAGTATAAAATAAGATACTAGTAGTCTCTTATAACCTCAAAAAATTCTTTTAACTTCTGCTGATCTTTTTGTCCTGGCTCAGATTCTACACCAGAATTAATATAATAAGCAGAACATCTTAACTCTATTGCTTTTGCTATATTTTTAGCATTCAGACCACCAGCAAATATTATATTTTTTCTATCTTTGATAAGACTCCAATCAAAAGCTTTACCAGTACCACCTGATTTACCATCTACTTGAATATCTAATAAGTGATAATCTACATTAGCAAAAAACTCTGGAACAGTTTTATCAATTCCATAAGCTTTCCATATCTGACAGTTTCTATGTAGTTTTGATTTTAGTGCATTTATATATTCTTGATTTTCGTCACCATGTAACTGTACTGCACTAAGTTTCAAACCATAAGCGGTATTTACAACATCTTCGATGCTAGCATTGGCAAACACGCCTACATAGTTTAATCTAACTTTTTTAGTTATTTGTTTTGCCATGGCAAAATCTACACAGCGAGGAGATTTTTCTACAAATATAAATCCTCCATACACCGCTCCTGCATTATATGCTTTTTGCGCATTTTCTACAGAGGTAAGACCACAAACCTTATTAAAACCATATAAGAGTTTTCTAACTGCAAGTTCTAGATTACGTTCATTCATAATAGAACTACCTATCAAAAAACCATTAACATAATTTCTTAAATCACGGATTTCTTGATTTTTATAAATTCCTGATTCTGAAATAATAATTGTTCCTTTAGGTATTTTTGGAGCTAAAAGACGCGTAGTATTTAGATCTATAGAAAGATCTCTTAGATTACGATTATTAATACCTATAACTTTTGCCTTGAGTTTGATAGCTCTTTCAAGTCCTTCTTCATTACTAACTTCAGTTAAAATACCCATACCTAGACGATTAGCTACTTTTGCTAGTTTTTTATACTCATTATCATCTAATACCGAAAACATCAGTAACACCGCATCTGCTTGATAATGTCTAGCTAAGTATATTTGATATTCATCTATAATAAAATCTTTACAAAGTATAGGTTGAATCACTTGCTTTCTAACAATCTCTAGATTTGCAAAACTACCCATAAAAAACTCTTCATCTGTAAGTACAGATATCACATTTGCGTAATTTTTATACACTGCTGCTATTTCATTTAGATCAAACTTTTTACGGATAACTCCTTTAGAAGGAGATCCTTTTTCACACTCTAGAATAAATACTGCTTTGTCTGACTCCAAAGCCTGATAAAAATTTCTATCTGTTTTGATAACTTCTTTTTTGAATACATCTAATGGAAATAATCTTTTTTTTGCAAAAAGCCAATTTCTTTTTGCTTCAACTATCTTAGCTAATATAGTTTCCATAATACTTATTATTTATATGATTTTATGAAGTATTTTAAACGAAAAAAGAATAAAAGTTGAATTTTTCTGTACTTTGTTGATTTGAAGATTATTTATTTTAGATATTCGACATTAACTTCAGCATAATCTTCAATAGGATTATATCTATCAAAATCTGCTTTATAAGCTCTCTTTTTAGAGTTATCTGCCCAAATTTGTTGCCATTTATCAATGATAGCATCAGGTAGCTCGCCTTCAACACGGTACGTTTGATGGTTAAGCTCAATTTGCACAGAATTTAACCCTGTTGGTACCTCAAAAGACTCTGCCACTTCATAACCTATCAAAAGAGTGTATGGAGCGGTATGATCGCCTTCATAGTCATAATAAACAGATATTATATCTTGAGATATATTTTGACCATTGATATATTCTAATACCTCACTATTAAAGAAAAGCTCCCAAGCTTCTTCAAGCAAATCTTCCCTATCATTAGAAACTTTAGATGCTACACCTACTATTTTCATTTTACTATCTTGTTAAACATTCTGCATAGCTAGATGGTATATCAAAAGGTGTTATATTACTATATTTCCAATCTATATTTTGCCAAACTTTATTTACTGTTACATCACGACCACATCCTGTACGATAATAACAATATCTTTTAGGGTTTTTATGATGATAATATTGATGATAACTTTCGGCTTTATAAAAATGTGTAGATGGTAATATTTGAGTATATACAGATTGGTTATGTTTTTTAAATTCTGCTTTTAATTTTTTAGTAATCTCTTCAGCAACCTGTTTTTGTTTATCATCGCTGTAATATATAGCTGATTGATACTGCTCGCCTTTATCACAAAACTGTCCTTTAGAATCTGTAGGATCTATACGACGATAAAAATACTCTACTAAATCTTGATAACTAATTTTAGTATGATCATATATAACTTCTACTGATTCTTTATAATTTGTAATGCCTGCAGATACTGTTTTGTAAGTAGGATCTTTTTGCAAACCACCATCATAACCAGAAATAACCTTTATAATACCATCATGACTTAAATCTTGATGTTTTTGCATATATTCAAAATCTGACTCTAAACACCAAAAGCAACCACCTGCAAATACAGCTTTTTGATATTTACTTTCTGAATCATTAGCTGCAAATACAAAGCTACTTGCAAATAATAAACTACTTAAAATTATGATTTTTCTTTTTTTCATTTGTATAACTATCTAAATGCTTATAAGTTTTAAATTATCATACATTGAAAAATAAGACTATTTTTTTAACCAAAAGATATTACATTTTGAAGAGTTTGATAACACTTACCTGATTTTATAAGTTCTAGTATTTCTTGAGTATTTTGTTTTAGATTATCTTTACCATAAAGCTTCATAAGCATAGCGACATTTACAGCTACAGCAGTATTATGAGCTTTTTCACCTTTACCTTTGAAGTATTTGTTTTATAAGCTAGATTGTATTCTGAAAGTTTTAAATAGTTGAAAGAGAGTTCCAAATATAGTTTATTAGGTTTTGACGAAACTAAAATAAACGATAAGGAACTAAAAAATGCCAAAGCACTTAACTCTTTCAAATAGATATTGCATAGAAGAATTACTTAAATTAGGATACCAAACATCTCAAATAGCCAATAAAATTGGCTATAGTGAAAGAGCTATAAAAAAGGAACTTAATCGCACTAGTATAAATAGTGACTATAATGCTGAGATAGCACAGAAGCTATATCAAAGCCGCAGAACTTCAAATAATCATAAGCTATCCTGTAAAGTTAAAAAGCTA
>NZ_WBSX01000102.1 GCF_009823375.1 Francisella noatunensis subsp. noatunensis
TTAACAATATATCTCATCAATACATTAGAAAGTTACAGATAGACTTGAATAATAGACCTAAGAAATGTTTAAATTACTTGACACCTAATGAAGTACATTTTGGTATCTCTATAAACATTGAGAATACAATCTAGCTTTTATAAAGACTAACTATTATTAGAAGATTATAAGAGTATATTAGTTACTAGATTCTTGTTTTTTGTGATGATGGTGACAGCTAGTTACAAGTGTTGTCATAATTATTAGCATAATAGGGATTAATAGTAGCTTTTTCATATGTATTTTCCTTCTTAATTCTTGATAAGCACATAATGTATGATCTTTAATTACTTATAGATATACAAGATATTTATGAACAAGATGATTTTTTAAAGAGTTTGGATTATAGTTTGAATCTGCTTAGATGGTTTAAAAGTAACCACTAACAAAAGTCTCTCTCAAGAAATCTTCAGCAAGCTTCCAAGCTCTTTTGTTTGATTCTTTGCTAAATACAGTACCAAACTCCAGATCATTGGCATTAGGATTTGTAAAAGCATGATACGTATTACCAAAAGTGTGTAGTTGCCAGTCAGCTTTACGCATGTTCATCTCTTGCTGGAATCTATTGACTTGCTCTGGTGGTACCATAGGGTCATTATAGCCATGTAGTACAAGTATTTTTGTGTCTATTTTTTGCTCTTTAACAATGTTAGATTCTAGCAAGCCGTGGAAGCTAATAGCAGCTTTTAATTCAAAGTTCGATCTAGCCATGTCTAATACACACTTACCGCCAAAACAAAATCCTATTGCAGAAATACTAGACTTATCTACACGAGGCATCTTTCTAACAATATTATATGCAGATCTAAGTCTAGTCATAAGAGCATGTTTGTCTTCAAGTAGGCTATTCATAAGAGTCGCATTTTCTTCTTTAGAACTGCCTACTTTACCTTCACCATAGATATCTATGGCAAAACTTAGATAGCCTTTTTTTGCCATAGCGATTGCTTTTTCACAAGCAAAATTATCTCTACCTGCCCATGTTGGAGCTATTAAAACTGCTGGTAAATGAGCTCCTCTGTCAGGGTATGCACAAAAGCCTTTTAATAAAACACCATCACCACGGTATTCAATTTCTTTGGTTATTATCATTTTTCTAAATTAAGTATACTAAAATTAGCATAATTATAATCGCAAATATGGCTTCGGTATAGTGACAACTTACTAGATTAGCAAAAATTAATAGAATTTACTTTTTATGATACTTATTAGATATAAGATACAGATAATAGTGGTAATAAAAAAGCTAATAGGAACATCGATATAATAGGCAGCTACAATCCCAGACCAAACCGTCAATATGGATATAACTGTACTTAGAAATATAGGTTTATAAAAGCCATCTACCCATTGAGTAGCGATCGCAGCCGGACCTATAAGTAGTGAGAACACTAATAGTATACCAACAACTTGACAAGCCATAGATACTGTAATCGCAATACAGATGAAAAGTAAGATGGACAGAAATTTATTAGGGATCTTTTTTGATTCAGCAAATACAGGATCTATCGATGATATAAATAATGGTCTAGCAATCATAGCTAAAAGAGCTATAGTAAATATAGCAAGAGTAAGTAGTATATATATCTGCTCTAGTGTCACAGTGAGGATATCACCAACAAGGATGGATATCACAGAGCCTGAATAGCCACTTTGATATAAAAATAGGAAGTAAGTACCAAGCCCCAAAAAGAAAGTCAAAACGATGCCTATTGCGATATCATTTTTTTTGATTTTATCACCAAAGGCACCCATAAGAAGACCAGCGACTAGGTTTATGACAAGCTGTCCAGTCATGGCAGATAAATTTAGTAGAACTGCTCCAGAAGCTCCGGTAAGGCTAATATGACCTAAAGCATGAGATGCAAATGATAATCTTCTGATAATCACAAAAAAACTAATAATACCACATATAAGAGCGATTATGGTTCCTGCTATAAAAGCATAGTGCATGAAAGTATAATTAAACACAGATATCCTCCTGTAGACATGGCATCTCATTACAATAGTGACATTGACCATCCTTAAAGTGAATAAAAGCATCTAGTTGTGAGCTAATCTCTTTCATATCATGAGAGATTAGAAGTAATGTAATACTTTCTTTTTTGTGAATTGCTTTTAAGCATGCTAGGAATCTTTGCTTTGCATCTGGATCAAGATCTGATAGAGGCTCATCTAACAAAAGAACCTTAGGATTATTTATAAGAGCTTGAACTAGATATATACGCTTTTTTTGACCTCCTGAGAGATTCTTAAAAGGCTTGTGTATATAGTCTTGAGTCTGGGTCAACATAATAAGATATTCCAACTTTTCTCTGAAATTCTTATCAAATAAAGGTAATCCCCATGAGTTTGGTTTATAACTGTATTTTACCAGAGTATAGCCAGATGTTTTTTCTTCAAAATTGATTTCTCTTTCTTGTGGTATATAGCTAATGCTATTGATATCAACTTTTGCATTATTGATAGTAATAGAACCAGAGATACTTGGTATCTTACCTAAAAGAGTTTTGAAAAAGGTTGATTTACCAACACCATTTTTACCTACTATACCTACCCAAGCATTCGTTGGGATTTCAAGATTAAGAGGTTGTGTGATTGGCTTGTTATAGCCAATTATCAGATTAGAACATTTGATCATTTTATTGGTTAGATTGGTCTAGTGCTTCAGCAGTTTTTTGTAATGTTTTTACTATCCATGTAATAGCATCTTCATTTGTAGGCATCGTTTCTGTAATACCAACTACGGGTATATCGTTTTCTTCTGCTAGCTCTAACATTTTATTAGTGACATTATCAGTAACTTGCTTATTATAGAAAAGAGCTTTAACTTCTTTATCCTTGAAAAGTTTTTGATAATCAATCATCATTTTAGGACTAGGTTCAGACTTATTCATAATAACCCATTGGAATGCTAGACCTTTCATGTCTAAGCCTAGAGCACTTGCCATATAACCAAATAGAGGTTCTGTAGCTGTGACTGGAGTGCCTGCGCTAGATTGTTTGATTTGTTTAACAAGATCGTAGACTTGTTGATACTTATGTTCAAAATTAACATAGTTTTTCTCAAATAAATTACTATCAATTGAGTCTTCTTTAGAGAATACTTCCTTTAATTTTTTCGCGAGAGCAGGGAATGTGTCCGGATCATACCAAAGATGAGGATTGATACCAAATTTTGGAGTTTTAGGATAATCCACAAGATCTTGTACTTTAATGATTGTAGCATGTGTATTACTCTTAAGAATGGGTATAATCCATGAGTCATAATCTGCACCGTTGTAAATAATTATATCAGCTGATGCTAAAAGCTTGGCATTTTTAACCGAGGATATAAAAGTATGCGGATCGCCATCAGCATTGTTTATGATATTAGTAACTTTGACATTACTACCGCCTATAAGTTGAGCTATACTTCCATATTGGTTTTCAGCAGCAACTACAGTTATATCATGAGATCCTTTTGTTGTTTGTGGTTTAGTTGTCTCTTTTGTTAGAAAGTTAACAGCTACAAAAGCTATGATGATTATTGCCATCGCAGCAGCGATTATTAATTTTTTCATATTTTATATAGGTTCAAAATTTTATAACAAATAATAGATTAAAAAAAAGTTAGAGTAAAGCAGTATATATTTTAGTTATTTGAATCTTTGATAAACAAGGCAATTATAAATGAAAGAATCATTAATATAGGAATAATTATTAATGTGCTTTGGAAAGCATATAATGTCTCATGTGACTGCTTAAGATGAGTTATTAATGCTCCCGTAGCTGGTTGTAAGATTCCTCCACTTAGTGGTAAGAACATATTTACTACTGCTAATCCAGTTGCAATTTGTGTCGCAGAGACAGTATTTCTTAGGGCAGAATAATTAAGAACTTGAACTGCTTGGACAGAACCAAATAGGATACATAAGATTACAGCTACAGGAAAACTTGTATTGAAAAATAATAAGTATGTAACAATAAAGAATCCAAAGATAGGTGTTATTAATAAGAATTTTTTCTCGCCGTCAAATACTGAGGCAATAGCTCCCCATATTGGACTAGATATAGCCACACCAATAAAGATTAGTGATGTACAGTAACCAGCATTAGCTTGAGAGAAACCTGTCAGTTGTAGGTATTTTATTCCCCATAAATCAGCAAAAAGAACAGTGGTTCCATAGATAGTAAAGCAATACAAACCATTAAACCAAATTTGTTTATTTTTGAATACAGTAACAATATCTTTCAGACTACTTATCTTTTGTCCATTTTGCTTATTTTGTTTAGAGTAGTCAGGATGTACTCTTATTATAAATATACTAACAAGTAGTAAAATTACAGAAATTATGAGTATTAAAGCCATAATTTGTGAAATGCTTAAATGTCTAGCCAAGAACACTAGAGGTGTGGCTGAAAGCGTAGCCCCAACGTATAGTACAAATTGAGTTAGGCCTGTAAATGCAGGGAACAATCTATTTGGTAACCATATTACAATCGCTTTTATAGCACATAAAATGGCAAATCCTCCACCAAAGCCTGCCAATATTCTATAGGTCAAAAGCATTGATTCATTATGAGCTAGAGTGGCAATTAGCATCGCTACTGAAAATATTGCAGAACTTACTATCATTACTCTCTTGATGCCAAATTTGTCTACAAGAATACCTGCTGGGATCTGTGAAATTATATAACTCCAGTAGAAAGATGAGCTAAACATTGCAGTTGCTGCAAGGGTAAGGTTATATGGCTTTTCTGTAAAGCCATCAAGCAGAGCTCCTGTTGATGATCTTACAAAATATTCAAGAGCATAAAAAAATGCACAGGCGAACCATATACTTAACCCTAAAGTGGTAACTTTTTTCTTATACATTTTATTAGATTCTTCTTTTATCAAAAAAATTGCTTAGCAAAGATGAATAAAGGCTAAGCATTATAAGGGATGATAAAAATGATATACTAAACGATAACTTTTGTGAAAGCAAATTTTACTTATTTTTAATATTGGTTTTTAGTTTTTTGCAGGAACAATTCTAGTATTGTTGCCAGACATATATATAGTCACTTCATCGCCAATATTTAAGCCATGTTTATCTTCTTGTAATATGGCAAGTGTTTCACCATTGCTCAACTGTATTGTAAATTGATATCCTTTTGAAGATGTTATGGCATCTTCTGTAGCACCACCTGCAATACCACCAACTACAGCGCCACCAATAGAAACAGCAATACTAGTAAGCATATTACCACTACCTGCTAGAGCTCCACCAAGACCACCAGCAAGACCACCTACACGAACACCTACATTGTCAGAACCTTTGATATGAACTTGCTGAATATCTATGATTTTACCTTGTTTGACTTGAGATACTTGACCTACAGAGCTAGCCGAATAGCTTGGCTCTGATGTACTACAACCACTCAATATCAAGAGTGATAAAAATATTAAAGTATAAAAAATATTTTTCATATAATATTCTCCTAACAACAAAGTTTATTTGCAATATCAGCTACTCTTTTACCTAGTGTTTTACATATTTTTATTTCATCGTCAGACATGGTTTTGTTTGGTGAAAATGTATTTAGGTGAGATGCTCCATATGGAGTGCCACCTGTACGAGTATGTTCTAATGCTTGCTCGCTATATGGTACACCAACAATTAAACAACCATGATGTATAAAAGGGATCATCATTGATAGTAGTGTACTTTCATGGCCAGAGTGCATTCCTGAAGCTGCGGTAAAAAAGCCAACAGGTTTGCCGATTAGACTGCCTTTGAACCATATATCACTATGAATTTCTAAAAAGTATTTCAAAGGTGATGCCATATTGCCAAAGTATGCGGGACTTCCAACTATCAAACCATCACAATTGGCAAGATCTTCTTTTGTAGCATATAGATCGCCATTATCTGGAATTTTAGAGTCAATTTGCTCAGTTTTTGCTGAGATATTTGGTACCGTACGGACTATGGCTGTAGCACCTGTGGCTTCTACACCTAGGGCTATAGTATGAGCCATTTTCTTTGTACTTCCACCTTGGCTGTAGTATAGTATTAGTATGTTTTTCATTGTTGTTTTTCTATGTTTGATATCAAATTATACAAAAAATATTTGTTAATATTTAAAAACTATTGGATCTGGGTCTTCAAAGAATATCTTCGTAAAGATTGTCCAACAGTGGCTGCGGCTATAACTCTTACGAGTTTGTTTGCTATCGTACCAGCTTTTTTCATTATAATAAATATTTTGAATGCTTTTAACGCATTTAGTTCTCTTTCTGAGAATTTACAGAATTTTCTTTTTCAGAACATGCTTCCCGAGACTGCAGCGACAGTCCAGCAGTACATCACAAGTGTTTCTGAAAAGATGACCTCTTTGCTTATTACATCAGTTATAGTTTTATTGGTTGTTATTTTTCTAATGATTAAAAGATTAGAAATTACCCTAAATAAAGTTTTTTATGTTAATAAACAACGACCGCTGGTTCAGAGTCTATTGGTTTATTGGGCTTTGATGACAATGGGCCTATACTTGGGTTTTGTATTTATTTCTAGTACATATCTTATTTCTATGGCTTGGTTTGTAAAAGAGCTAGATTGTATTCTGAAAGTTTTAAATAGTTGAAAGAGAGTTCCAAATATGGTTTATTAGGTTTTGACGAAACTAAAATAAACGATAAGGAACTAAAAAATGCCAAAGCACTTAACTCTTTCAAATAGATATTGTATAGAAGAATTACTTAAATTAGGATACCAAACATCTCAAATAGCCAATAAAATTGGCTATAGTGAAAGAGCTATAAAAAAGGAACTTAATCGCACTAGTATAAATAGTGACTATAATGCTGAGATAGCACAGAAGCTATATCAAAGCCGCAGAACTTCAAATAATCATAAGCTATCCTGTAAAGTTAAAAAGCTA
>NZ_WBSX01000103.1 GCF_009823375.1 Francisella noatunensis subsp. noatunensis
CCAAATACCTGCAAACTATTTAATTGTGGTACAAAATCATCATTTATAACCTTATTAGAGAACTGTGAACCTGCCTTGTCCTCCATTCCATTTCCCTGATTCATCGCAGTAACTGACGCTAAGCCAGCATTTTTATCAAGCTGCGGGTCATCAGTCTGTTTAGATGCTGCCCCCTTGCCCAGTTGTAAACTGTCTTGTAATTGCATTCATAGAGCTTTGAGCCGCCGATAATGGGTCAGTTGCATTTGCTTGAGTAAATATCATTCCCATCAACGTTATTAAAACCAGAACCCTTTTTTTCATAAAAACTCTCTTAATTTAAAAAATCATTTACTGATAGGTACACTATCAAATTAGCACAATATTATGACTTAAAAACATTTCATTTTCAAACCCATTTAGGCTTTCTTAATAAAAACCAAATGATTAAATAAGATCTACATAATAATTCTAAACAGTGGTAAAATACTGTCTCATGGTCGTGACATTTGTATGGGATAGTAGGCATGAATATATTTCCTCATTCGAGAAGTTTTTTGTTTCTTCAGGGACCTATTTCACCATTTTTTAATGAATTAGCTCATGAATTTTGTCGCAAAAGTTATCATCGTGTACATAAACTAAGACTTTGCGAAAGTGATAGTTTATGGTGGGATTTTTCTACCATTGATTATAGGGGAAAGTTTAAAGACTTTGAGCGCTTCATAACAAAAGAACTAGCACATTTAGAAATAACAGATATATTCCTACTAGGGGATTGTCGTCCCTATCACACTAAGGCTATAAAGGTTGCAAAGAAACTTAATATTGATTTTTGGGTATTTGAAGAAGGCTATATTCGTCCTGACACAATTACACTAGAGCATAACAGATATGCTAATGCTCGCAACCAGACTCCATCAGATAAAAGTTTTTACGAGAACTATCAAGTTGTTCGCAACTACCCACTCATACGCACCCAAAACCCTATATCTGTACGCTTAAAGTGGGACTTAGTCTACCATCTTAAAAATGGTTTATCTCCTTTTAGTTTTAGGAATTATATCCACCATCGTCAAGCAAAAATATACCGCGAATACCTCGGCTGGATCATTAGATTTAGCAAGAA
The DNA here is from genome assembly GCF_009823375.1 of Francisella noatunensis subsp. noatunensis. Lineage (GTDB taxonomy): Bacteria > Pseudomonadota > Gammaproteobacteria > Francisellales > Francisellaceae > Francisella > Francisella noatunensis. The sequence goes on from NZ_WBSX01000103.1 coordinate 1,109, forward strand.
ATTTTTCACAGATAGATTAAGTCTTCAGAGTAAGCTAGAAAAAATAATAGATAAAAAATTCTTTTTGGTACCACTACAACTCAGCCATGATTACCAAATTATCAAACATTCAAAGTATGAATCCACTTTAGAGATGATTGATGAAGTTTTAATAAGCTTTGCGGAAAGTGCTAGCAACGATACATTATTAGTATTTAAGCTTCATCCTTTTGACACAATAATTGTCAATCCACTAAAACATATTCACAAAAAACTAAAAGAATATCCTAGTATAAAATCTAGGATAATTACACTAGATGGTGGTCATCTGCCCACACTAATTGATAACTCCCTTGGAGTGGTTGTGATAAATAGTACGGTAGGCTTGCAAGCTCTAGCTCATGGAAAACCTACAAAAGCACTTGGAAGGGCAATATATAATTTTGATGGATTAACAGATACTCAATCTCTAGATAATTTTTGGCTAAATCCACAAAAACCTGATAAAGTAATCGTTACAAATTTTAAACGGTATTTACTTGATCATAACCAATTTAATGGTGGTTTTTATAGTAAGCATGGTATTAGTATTGCAGTACCATTTGTAACACACAAAATTTTAGGAAATTAGAGGCATGAATGTTTTAATAATTGGCGCCTCTAGAGGCCTAGGTAAGCATCTAGCAATGAGTTATGCTAAAAGCAAAGCATCTCTAACCCTGATTGCACGCAATCAACAAAACCTTGAAGAAGTTAGCTCTATGTGTAGAGATTTAGGAGCACAATCTATCAACCTGAATATTTGTGATTGTGGAGATATTGAACAATTAAAAGTAGCTCTGAATAATATCACTACCAAACAAAATATAGACTTATGTATTTATGCTGCCGGAATCACATCAGTAATTGATGATAATTTTGAAGATACAGATCACGCTAATGAGCTACTTAAAATAAACCTTAATGGTGCAATTGCAGCAACAAATATTCTACTCCCCAAAATGCTTAAGAAAAATTGTGGTCAAATAGTCTACTTCTCTTCGCTCGCTTCATACTATGGTATGGCCTACTCGCCAGTATATTGTGCTAGCAAAGCTGGTCTTCGAGTCTATGCAGAGTCTGTACGCCAATATTGTCACAAAAGTAATGTCAAAATATCTGTAATCACAATGGGATTTGTAGATTCTGATATGAGTAGACAGTTTATGCGCCCGAAACCATTTCTTGTACCCACACAAAAAGCGGCTGACTATATCTATAAGCGTATCAATAAACGCAAAGCATACATCCGTTTTCCATGGATTTTACAATTAGCTATTAGAATACAGAGCATCCTTCCTTATAAGCTTGCTGACTGGTTTATGATAGTATCAGGATATGGTAAGAAATAGTATGTCAAGTACTGTAATCATAATATCTATTGCTATCTTAGCAACCATTATAAATAAGTCTATAAGGCTAGGCTTTTATAATTTTCTAGCATTTTTTTGGATATATTGTTTGATTGGCATATTTATATATAACCCCATCCTTTGTCTAATCATTAGCATAGTATTGCTAACTGTGATTTTAGCTATAGATTCAGCCAAGTATAAAATCTTAAAAGAACGCTTTCAGTACGAAGATCTTTTTTTGTATAGCCAGGTATTTCGCTTTCCTAAATTTTATATCCCTTTTGTCGGAGCAGTACTCTTCTGGACACTCGCGACTAGTGTATTATGTGCGACCGGACTGATACTCTATCTCAATTACATATGGCTAGATAGCTTTGATATTTATATTTGGCTTACTAATATTATATTTTTCATAGCAATAAATATCATAATATACAGACTTGTTTCTATAAGTAGAGAGCTCTCTTTTGATGAGTGCATATCACAATTCGGTATGTATATGACCATCATAATATATCTATATCGTAATAGGATTAAAATTACAAAGCTTGAATCTCCTAGTCTCAATATAGAAAATCCACCTAAAACTATCATTGCCGTGCAGTCAGAATCATATATTTTAGCAGATCAAATCTTTGACTTTAAATTCTCCAATGATAACCATGCATATAGCTTAGGAAAACTTGAAGTTCCTTGCTATGGGGCATATACAATGCGTTCTGAATTTGCATTTTTGACTGGTATTGCAAATAGCCAACTAAGACATGCTAGCTTTAATCCTTACAGAAAAGCATATAAAAATATAACCCAAAGCTACATCAAACAACTAAAAAAACTTGGATATTACTGTGTAGTAATACACCCTTTTAATAAAAAGTTTTTTAACCGTGAAAAAGTTTTCAAGCACCTTGGTTTTGATGAGTTTATTGATGAATCTTATTTTGATAAAATTGACATCTTCACTCCAGATGCTCAACTAACTGACTATATCAAGCAGTACTTAGATAAACATTCAGATCAAAAAACTTTTATGTTTGTGATCACAATAGCTGGACATGGTCCATATACGCTACCACGTAAAGATCCTCGAGTCTATAATGCTGATAATAATGATGAAATTAATGTATACCTTGACCTAAACTACAAAGCCACACAAATGTTAAAATCACTAGAGCAACATATCAATAAAGATAGTATGCTAATATGGTATGGCGACCATAAACCAAATGTTCAGAACTGGAATCTCTCTCAAATAGAACCATACATGACCAATTATATTACCATCACAAACTCAACAAATAGCTCTCATAACATACAACAAGATCTCTCTGTTGAAAATCTATTGGAATATAGTCTAAAAATATTCAAGCTCTTATAGAAGTGAAATAGATTAATAATAATGTTATAATTTTTATTATTTTTAGTAGATCATAGTTTGATGAAAAGGGCGGTTTTTTATATATCAGGATTTGACCCAAGAGGAGATAAATTCTATAAAAGAGTTTTCAAAAATGAGTTAAGTAAATTCTCTAAAAATAATCATCTTGAAGCTGTTTTTTCACAAACCAATAACTTAGAGTATAAGATCAAATCAAAGAATGCTAACAGTGACCTATTCCTTTTGAGCTGGATAGATATAATTCAAAAAATATACCAAAAATCTAGATTAAAAACTTGGTATGCTGCTTTTGTATCCTTTGTGGTTATTATATCTAACAAGAATGCTCTTAAAAATATCACCCCTTATAAGTATCAAAGTTTTTTTATATCTCTAGTCTTTATAGATCTGATTATTTATGGTTGTTTGCTATTGGTCATCTCCATACTACTTATTAAACAACTATATATATATGCTATTATTATGTTAATTACAGCATCTTTTATAATATTTTCATATAAAAGGATTATCCAAAAAATCATACCTAATAAGATCAAAATATGGGTACAGAGTTCTATTTCTCTAGTTTATTTCTCAAATAAGTATCAAAATTACTTTATAGATAATGCTCAATATCAAGCTAGCAAAATAATGGAGATTATAGATGCAAATAATCATGATGAATATATAATAATCTCTCACTCTGCTGGGGGATATCCACTAATATTTATTCTAAATATACTTCCTATTGAATATTTTAAAAAAATCAAAATTATAACTTTAGGTCACTGTATACCTGCATACATTAACCTAAAGCATCTGCAAAACTATAGAGATAATATAATACCTAGACTTCAACAGGCTAAAACCATATGGCTAGATATATACTCTCCTGCAGACCCTGTATCGTCTATGCTAAATACAGAAAAAGCTTTTGCAAATCTAGGTATTACAAGTCAGAATAGTAGATTCTTTAATATGTACAACCAAAATACATATACCAAACTAAAACAAAACCCTCTTATAATACACTTTCAATACATTATGAGTGGTGATATACCCGATAATACTCTAAATTTTTATAAAATTTTGACTTCTACAAAACCTATAACTAACTACGATATATAAATGATGAATAAGATTAAAGAAAAAAATTATAATATCCATGCACCATTCCCCCCATATTATACTGATGAAAAAGTACCGCTAAGAAAACTTCTTAAGGCTAAATCTTTTATAGAATTCTATAAAGAAAGACACTATAAAATGAAAATGGGGTATCCCAAAAAAAAAGTTGGCAAAAAGGAAATATCTTTATGCGTTAATGAATATGTCCTAGACGTGTTATCTGATTACGAGAGATATCCTAAGAGCAAAAACCTACACAAACTTTTGAGTCCACTGTTAGGTAATAGTATCTTCACTACAAATGGTGACATATGGCGCTTCCAAAGAAACATTATGAACAAGTCATTTGCGGCTTTACAGCCTAAAAAGACCTTCTCACTAATGGCTGAAGCAACCTTAGCTCTTATAGAACTAATTGATAATAAGTCTAAGGATTCCAATATTATTGCAATAGATTCTATGAATACTTATGTCACAGCTAATATTATTTTTCGCACGATTTTTTCTATTGATTATTCATATGATAATGCTATTAAGCTATTTAATGACTTTAATCTATATCAAGAAACTTCATATCTACTAAATAGTCCATACAAATATATTTCATACCCATATCTAAAATATAAACAACGAGAATATGTAAGAAAAATACATAACCAATTCTATCCTGAAATAGCCAAAAGATATCATACAGATGATTCTAGTCAACACAATGATATACTAGGCAATTTAATCTTAAAAACTGATGAAAAAACTGGTAAAAAGTTTTCTCAGAAAGATCTAAATGAACAAATATGTATGCTTTTTTTAGCAGGCCATGAAACATCCGCTACTGCACTAACCTGGGCTTTATATTTAATATCACAAAGTGAAGAACTACAAGAAGATCTATATCAAGAAGTACAAGATTCTCTTGAGAATGGTGAAATAGTATATTCTTCACTAAAAAGTATGCCTTTGATGACTGCTGTATTTGAAGAAACTTTACGCCTCTACCCACCAGTAGTAGGACTACTAAGGCAAAGTTGTGAAAATGTTGTAATGTACAACAAAAATCTCGTAAAACCGCGTGATGAAATAATAATTCCATTATGGATACAGCATCGCCATACAGACAAATGGTATAATCCTATGGAATTTAATCCATATAGATTTTACAATAAAAAGGCCTCTAATGTATGTCCAGTGTATATGCCATTTGGAAAAGGCGATAGAGTCTGCATAGGCTCAGCATTTGCGCTTCAAGAATCATTACTAATTCTAAGTACTATCATCAATAAATATAGGCTTGAAAATCTCACAAAGGATGTAATGCCTATAGGTCGTGTAACACTTAAACCTAGTGAACCAATCAATGTAAGATTTACTAATCGCTAAAAAATATAGAAAACTAATGGTATCTATTTCTTTTCTAAGCCTCTTGAAAAATATTTGATTACTTGATTTGACAATCCTGTACCAATTATTGGTGAAATAGTTTTCTCAAGAATAATATTTGCTAGATTGTATTCTGAAAGTTTTAAATAGTTGAAAGAGAGTTCCAAATATAGTTTATTAGGTTTTGACGAAACTAAAATAAACGATAAGGAACTAAAAAATGCCAAAGCACTTAACTCTTTCAAATAGATATTGTATAGAAGAATTACTTAAATTAGGATACCAAACATCTCAAATAGCCAATAAAATTGGCTATAGTGAAACAGCTATAAAAAAGGAACTTAATCGCACTAGTATAAATAGTGACTATAATGCTGAGATAGCACAGAAGCTATATCAAAGCCGCAGAACTTCAAATAATCATAAGCTATCCTGTAAAGTTAAAAAGCTA
>NZ_WBSX01000104.1 GCF_009823375.1 Francisella noatunensis subsp. noatunensis
AAGTTAAAGCTTAGACACTTATTATTTTTCAAAGCTAGACAATATAAATACAAAAAAGAAGGTGACTCTAAACAAGTTAAGATAAAGGATAGAGCGAGTATTTCTGAAAGACCTAGCAGTGCTAATAATAGAAAAAATCTTTATCACTTTGAAGGTGACACTATTGTTGGTAAAGACCATAAAAGTGCTATTGTAACAATGGTCGATAGAGCTAGCAGATTTACTATTTTAGCCAAGTCTATAGATAGAACAGCTAATTCAATCAATAGAATATTGTACAAAGTATCTAATGGTCATAAAATATTAACAGCTACATTTGATAATGGTAAAGAGTTTGCTAAACATAAGAAGCTAACTAGCAAGACTGGCATCAAAGTATTCTTTGCTGATCCATACAGTCCTTGGCAAAGAGGTACTAATGAAAACATGAATAGGTATATCAGACAATTTATATCTAAAGGTACTAACTTTAACAATATATCTCATCAATACATTAGAAAGTTACAGATAGACTTGAATAATAGACCTAAGAAATGTTCAAATTACTTGACACCTAATGAAGTACATTTTGGTATCTCTATAAACATTGAGAATACAATCTAGCTTTTGAATGGTGATATAGCTATAGAGCATCAAAATAATGATTTTGACTATAGTTGGCATAGCTACACAACAACCCTAAAATATCGTATACCCATATTTACAATTTCTGCATGTCCAAAATTCACAAATCCACAAGATTCAAAACTCAAAGACATACAAAGAATACTGATATTTGGAGATAGTCTAAGCGATATAGGCAACTTATATGGTTATACAAATGGAATTATCCCAAGATCAACTCCTTATTATAGATGTATGTTTTCTAATGGCTCAGTTTGGACAACAATGTTAAGTGGAAGTCTATAAAATAAAATCCCCCTCAGCAATTATGCTGTTGGAGGAGCTACCGCTGTCTTTGAACCATCTTGGACAGATCTTGGACTACCCTATACAATAGGTACTGAACTTCAAGCATATTCTCTAGATGATGGAGCTCACGATACCGCTAAAAATCTAGCAATATTTTTTATTGGTGCAAATGACTATTTAACAATATCAGCCAATCAAGACCCTAACTCACTCAAGAATATTGCTACTGAAGTTACTGACAAGATCATAGCTGCTATCAAAACTGTAAATGCACAAAAAACTCTAATTATTGGACTACCTAATCTAGGATTGACACCAGAGTCAAAAAATATAGGTAACCAAAACCTCTTAAAAGAAGTATCTTCTCTACATAACCAATTTCTAAAACAGTTTGCTGAAGATCAGAATAATATAGAGTTTGTAGATATGAATCCAATATTTGAGATGCTTGTTAATGATACTGATAATTTCAACAAAAAATATCATACTTCAATAAACCCAAGCAAAACTAACCAAAGTTGCTGGAGTGGTGGTTATTTCTCTTATAACCCAGATGATTTAAACTCAAAAGAGTTTTATGAAAACCTATTAAGAGACAACCCCAAGCCTGTCCTACTTCAAGAATCTGAGAATATTTCATCAGGAGAACTAGATATGGGCAAAATTCCTCTGACTCCAGATATTACTAGTGCAATTTTAGCTGCTGAAACTGGTAAATTATGTGATAATCCTCAAGAACATATATTCTGGGATGGTGTCCATCCAACCTATCAAGTGCATAAAGCACTATTTGAGTATATTGCGAACGAGTATTTAGGAATAAATATATAGGCAGAAAATTACTCGAAATAACCACCAGCAACAAAACGATCAATAAAATGTTGGCTAAAGTGCATTTTATTCAATTTAACATTTTCCAAAAGTTGCTGATATTGACCTGACTTGAAAATATAATCAAGAACATAAAATACATTTCCCTTACCAACTATCTTTTCAACCTTTTCTTCGAAGTTAGAAAAATCTGTTTTTTCATCAATATAATCATCTAATAAAGAGCAAAGCTTATCTATAGTTTTCTCATCAGCTCTGTCAAAGTACTTTGCAACCTCATAATGAAACTCATACTTACTATCATGAAAAAATGGGTATACATTTCCTTTCCAAGCAACTTTATAAGCATCATCAACGTAGCTACTACTTAAAACATTCAGCTTCATAAGATGATAGTAAAATTTATTTGTATTCATTTGATTTTCCTATTTTATTTATTAAGCTCTTCTTGAACTATTTGATTAACCTGCTTAGGGTTTGCCTTACCTTTACTTGCTTTCATAGCTTGACCAACAAAGAAGCTCATAAGCTTAGTCTTACCAGCTTTAAAATCAGCTGCTTGTTGAGGATTAGCAACAATTATACCTTGAACTAATTCTCTTATCGCACCCTCATCTGATACTTGTTTCAAACCTAGTTTCTCGATGATATTAGCAACAGATGTTGCTGACTCAATATATTCTGCTATGACTTTTTTAGCATTTGCTTGTGAGATAACATCTTTTTGGACATTATCAATAATCTCTAATAGAATCTCTACAGGAATAATATCTGCTGAGAATTCTTTTTCCGCTCTATTAAGAGTTGATATTAAATCGACTGTTATCCAGTTATACGCCGGCTTGTAACCTATCACGGCTGCTACTTGATCATAGTAATCTGCTATTTCAAGATTTGATAATAAAAACTCAACTTCTTGATCAGCTAAATGCTCACGATATACTGCTTCACGCTCTTCTGGCTTAAGTGGCATCTGCTTTTTGATACTTTCGATATATTCATCAGTTATTACCAACGGTAATAGATCTGGATCTGGGAAGTAACGATAATCAAAAGCATCTTCTTTTGCGCGCATTGAGCGTGTTTCATTTGCATCAGCATCATATAGACGAGTTTCTTGAACAACTTCTCCTCCAGATTCCAGCACAGCTATTTGACGAGCATATTCATATTCAATCGCTTTATCAATAAATCTAAACGAGTTTATGTTTTTAAGTTCTGCACGAGTACCAAACTTATCTTCGCCTTGTGGTCTTATTGACAAGTTGACATCACATCTAAACGAGCCTTCTTGCATATTACCATCACATATACCCAAATGCTTGACTAGCTGATGAAGCTTTTTAAGATAAGAAACTACTTCTTCAGATGACCTAAAGTCAGGATACGTCACAATCTCTAAAAGTGGTGTGCCTGCACGGTTATAATCTAACCCTGTCTCGCCAGCGACATAACCATGAACTGATTTACCAGCATCTTCTTCTAAATGAGCTCGCTCAATTCTGATAGTTTTCGCTCCATTAGAAGTTTCAATCTCTAGACTACCCTCTTGAACTATTGGATTATGAGATTGACTAATCTGGTAGCCTTTTGGCAAATCTGGATAAAAATAATTTTTACGTGCGAAGAAACTATCCTTTGATATTTTAGCATCCACAGCTAAACCAAATATAACAGCTTTACGAATAGCTTCTTTATTTACTACAGGCAAAGTTCCTGGCAAACCTAAATCTAAAAATGCAGCCTGAGTATTTTGATGCTGCCCATATTTTGTTGCAGAAGTCGAAAACAGCTTAGATTTAGTACTTAACTGAATATGGACCTCTAGTCCTATCACCATTTCCCAATTCACTATTAAATCCTCGCTTGTTCTAAAATAAATTCTTCAATACCATAACTATTTTGATATTGTGTGACCATTTGCGTCAAAACATTATCATTAAATGCTTTAGCCATGAATTGACCACCAACAGGTAAATCATTAGCAAAACCAATCGAAAAAGCTATTGCTGGTAGACCTGATATATTAGCAGGTATAGTATAAATATCTGATAGATATGCTGAAACAGGATCTAACTTATCGCCTTTTTTGAAAGCTTCACTTGGAGCTGCAGGCATGAATATAACATCAACCTGCTCAAATATTTGATTAATTTGATCAGTCATTACCTTACGTAGCTGCTGAGCCTTATTATAATAAGAATCATACTGACTTGATGCTAACACATAGTTACCTATCATAATTCTACGTTTAACTTCTTCACCAAAACCATCAGTACGAGATTTTCTGTATAGCTCATCTAAGTCTCTAGCTTCTGGATTACGGTAGCCATATCTAATACCATCATATCTAGCTAAATTAGCAGCTGCTTCTGCTGGTGTTATGATATAGTAAGTTGAAAGAGCCTCTTTTAAGTCAGGAACTTTAACTGACTTTATTTCGGCTCCTAGCTTTTTGAAATTATCAAGAGTTTTTGATACAGCTTCTTGTATTTGTGCTGGTAAGTCTTTGATCAAACTTTCATCAACACCAATTACTTTACCTGAGATATCTTTCTCTAAATCTTGTGTAAAATGATTTTCTTTGACACCAACACAAGTAGAATCATACTGACACTCCCCAGAGATAGTATCTAACATAATAGCCACATCTTCGGCATAATGCCCAAAGACGCCTGCTTGATCAAAAGATGATGCAAAGGCTACCATACCAAATCTTGAAGTACTTCCATAAGTTGGCTTCATAGCTGTTAGACCACAAAAACTCGCAGGCTGTCTTACAGATCCACCAGTATCCGAACCTGTACTAACAGGAGCAAAGCCTGCAGCAACCGCAGCTGCTGAACCACCTGATGATCCCCCAGGTACTCTCTCCAAGTCCCAAGGATTACTAACTGCTCCGTAATAGCTATGCTCATTAGCGGAGCCCATAGCGAACTCATCCATATTTAGCTTACCAAGAGTTACCATACCTTGATCTTTACAGTTTTTTGTAACTGTTGAATCATATGGAGCTACAAAGTTATCTAGCATCTTAGAAGCTGCTGTTGTTTTGATACCTTTTGTACAAAAAAGATCTTTATGCAAAATAGGTATACCAGTCAATAAGCTTTGCTTACCTGCAGAAATAATAGCATCAGCATTTTCTGCTTCTTTTAGCGCCTCTGCTTCACATAGTGTAATTACAGAGTTTATATTTTTATCTTGGTCTTTTATTTTTGCTAGATATTGCTTAGCTAATTCAACCGCTGTGACTTCGCCACTATCTAATCTAGCTCTCAATTTTTTAATATATGACATTGCTCACCCTATTTAACAACCTGTGGCACCATAAAATAATCATCAACTACTTCACAAGCAAATTTATCAAAACTTGCTCGATTATCTTGATCTTGAGGAGTATCTTCACGAAATTTAAAATCAACACTAATTGGAGAAACCATCGGTGTAACTCCATTGGCATCAAAATCTTTGACGGCATCAAGTATCTTACAAATATTAGTAAGATCTTGAGTATATTGCTCTAACTGCTGCTCATTCAAATCAAAACAAGATAGCTTAGCAATATGTTTTACTAGTTTTTTATCCATTTAAACACCCAAATAAATCATTAGAAACAAACACCCATAAATTATAGAATACTCATAAACATAAAGAAAGGTGTAGCTATTGCTATTTTATATTTGATGGTTGATTCTGTATTTGCTCTTTTACTGTTACAGGCTTAATCACTGATTCACTCTTTTTGATACCTATATGTAGCTGGCTACTGTTTAGGTTTATTGGGAAACCATTATATCTACGCCATAGCTCATAACCTAGACTAACATCATTAAGTAATACCCAACCATGTACTTTGGTACCTAGTCTTAGCACATCAGGAGATGGCCAATCTCTACTACCACTTTGTTTAACAAATATCTTAAACTGTCCTTGGGCATTATTTTGTGGAGAGATAAATATAACCTCACCTTCAAAGGTACCGATTGCTACCTGAGGCCATCCGCTAAATTGTATAGCAGGCCACCCTTCAAATTGTAACATTACCTTATCTCCGACCTTGACCATAGGGACATCCATACTATTAACCCATAACTCAACTATTCTAGACTTACTCTCTGGAACTATAACCGCTAATACATCTGTATCTTTGACTATTACCCCTCCCATACCATGGATACGATCCATTATCACACCATCTGTAGGAGCTTTGACTAGACGACTTTGTTGACGTGCTATTTGTACCTTTACTTTCGCTAGATCAACATTAAGTTTTGATAGTTCTTGAGTATAGTTAACCATCTCCATCTGAGCCTGCTCATATATTCTTTGAGTACTAGCTCCCTTATCTATAAGATATTTATGTCTTTCAATATTGTTTTGAGTATTCTTTATAGCTAACTTAACTGACTTGATACCCAGTTCAATTGCAGCTTTTTCTTCTTCCAAACGAGAGACAACCTCAGGATCAAGATCAAGTACCTCAACAATAGGATCACCCTTCTTGACAGCATCTCCTTCAAACACATACCACTTACCTAGCCTACCTCCAATAGGTGCAGATATATTTTGCTGGCGCTCAGATGGTGATAAGGTTGTAACATCTCCATAGCCATCAACTGTCTGTTGCCACGGAATCATAGCCAAGACAACTCCAACCACAATAATACTCAATAAAACTAAGAATATAATCTTTTTAAAGCTAGAGTTATACTCGAATCTAGTGTATGATGAAAATCTAATATAGAAATAAGCGGTGTATTCGCAGCAGAATGATAGAATTATTTTGCAAAATATAAACTCTTAACTGAGGAATACACACATGACAAAAAGTAACATAATAG
>NZ_WBSX01000105.1 GCF_009823375.1 Francisella noatunensis subsp. noatunensis
TAAAGAGTTTGCTAAACATAAGAAGCTAACTAGCGAGACTGGCATCAAAGTATTCTTTGCTGATCCATACAGTCCTTGGCAAAGAGGTACTAATGAAAACATGAATAGGTATATCAGACAATTTATATCTAAAGGTACTAACTTTAACAATATATCTCATCAATACATTAGAAAGTTACAGATAGACTTGAATAATAGACCTAAGAAATGTTTAAATTACTTGACACCTAATGAAGTACATTTTGGTATCTCTATAAACATTGAGAATACTATCTAGCAATATAAATCTGTTATTATTTATAAATAATAAAATTTCAGATTGATATTGTAATGAAAAAAACGACTTTATTAGTATTAGCTTTAGTTGCTACAGCTTTGATATCATGTTCAAACTCAAATGGAGACTCTTTTGGCTATGTAGCTCCTCCGCCAACTGACCAAAACTTAGATTCTAATGAACCAGGATACATGCAACAACCTGGGGGAGTATCTGCAGGCATCATAAGTCAACAAGGCCATGCTAGTCACGATGCTTTTGTTACAATTAAAGAATAATTCTCTACATTAATCAGCATCTATAATTTTTTTACCATCTACTACAGAATCTTCATTAAAATCACTATTTTTGATTTTCTGCTTATATCTGTAATGAGATACTGGACCAGATAACGCATAACCAATCATTATAAAATACAGTAACTTATCAGGCATTGTAAATAACATCAAAATTATTAGTATAAAACAAATAACATATAGCTTACTAATATTACCTTTACCATCACTATCTTTAAAACTTCTAAATTTAATATCACTAACCATCATAAATGCTAAATATAGCGCAGTAAATGCTGTAAGAACAACAACCACAATACTTAAGAATGTAGAGTCACCAACTAAAAATCTTTGACCCATCCAAATCAATCCTGAGATAGTCACAGCTCCAGCTGGACAAGGCATACCATAAAAGTATAAACGACGCTCAAGCATACTTTCTTCTGAGTTATCACTAGCAGGCATAGTATCAAATTTTGCTAATCTCAGAACAACAGCAAGTAAATATAAAAATGCAATAGCTGCTCCTAAAGCTCCCAAGTTATGTAAGCTCCAAAAATACATCACTAAAGCAGGAGTCGCTCCAAAAGAAACCACATCAGCAAGACTATCTAAAGCAGCACCAAATTCTGTTTGAGTGTGAGTATATCTTGCAACTCTACCATCAAATGCATCAGCAAAACCTGCCAATAACATATAAACTGCAGATGATATAAAGTTGCCTTGAAAGGCAGCAATAATAGCTAAAAAGGCAAATAACAAACTTGCACTAGTAAACAAACTAGGAAGTATATATTTTGACTTTTTCATATCAATATTTTCTAATAACCACATAACTATAATCCTACTACATTTATTAACAAATCTGGTCGCAACACCTGTGCCCGATGCAAATATACATGATTTATATCAAGCTGCGACTTAGTTGTATTATATGTCAACATAATCCTAATACAAAACTCTAATGCTCCTTCACGTACCATTTGTTGACAATCAATCAAAGGAACATTAACTAAACCCACATCACGAGCTGCAACAGCAGGAAATTCGGATTCAATATCCCTAGTTGCAGTAAATATAATATTAACAATATCTTCAGACTTAATGTTGTTACAACTTTTCATCTGCTGCAAAAGCTCTTTTGTCGCACTTAAAACATTCTCTTTAGTATCTTTTTCTATTGTTGTTGCACCTCTAACTGATCTCTGCATAAGACCTTTCCTCAATTAGTACCAATAATTTTCTGCTTCAGAAGTCTTGGAAGAGGAAAATAGACTTCCTCCTTGATACCATCAAACTCCTCAACAGCAACATCGCCTTCACAAACTCTAGATATCTCTGAAATTACCTGCTGAACAAGATACTCAGGTGCAGATGCTCCAGCACTGACTCCACAAACTTTCTTATTCTCAAACCAGGTGCTTTTAATATCCGCAGGATTATCTACCAAATAAGCATCAATCCCTTCTAGTGTCGCAAGCTCTTTCAGTCTATTAGAATTCGAGCTATTTTGTGAGCCTACAACAACTAAGACATCTATTTCTTTAAGCATTGACTTTATTGCTGTTTGACGATTCTGTGTTGCATAACAAATATCTTCTTTTTTTGGCCCTTTGATATTTGGAAACCTATTTTTTAAGGACTCTATAATTCCCTGAGTTTCGTCTACAGATAAAGTAGTTTGTGTCGCATAATATAGATTATCAGGATTTTTTATATCTAGATTAGCAACATCTTGTTCACTTTCGACTAAATATATAGCTCCTTTTTCACTGCGATACTGACCCATAGTGCCCTGAACTTCAGGGTGTCCTTTATGACCAATCAAAACACATTCAGCATCATTATTACTTGCTAGGCGAACACCTCTATGGACTTTAGTAACTAATGGACACGTAGCATCGTATAGAACAAGATTCTTTTTAGTAGCAGCTTCTTCAACCTGTAGTGAGACACCATGAGCACTAAATATACACACAGCATCATCTGGAACTTCATCAACCTCTTTAACAAAGACTACACCTTTTTTCTTCAAAGAATCTACAACAACCTTATTATGAACAACTTCATGGCGTACATAAACAGGAGATTTTTCAACTTCCAAAACCTTTTCAACAGTCTCAACAGCTCTACTAACACCTGCACAAAAGCCTCTTGGATTAGCTAATAATATCTTCACCTAAATCTTCCTCTTTTTCAGCTATATCTAAAATCTTAGCTTCGAATACAATTATCTGACCTGATAATGGATGATTAAAATCTACCGTAACATCATTTTCATTGATTTCCGTAATCAAACCCGGTAGCTTAGAGCCATCTTTTTGGCTAAATGATACAATTAAGCCCTCTTCTAACTCCATATCCTTTGGAAATCTATATTTAGGCACAGAGTATATACTTGCAGGATGCTTTTCTCCAAAAGCCTCCTCTGGCATTAAAACAACTCTTTTACTATCGCCAATGGATGCACCCTCTAACTCATTTTCAACTTTATTAGTAAAGCATCCTTGACCCATTTGAAATATAAAAGGCCTGTTATAGTTTTCTGTATCTTCAGCTATAGAACCATCTTTTAATCTAAATTTAAAATGCATTTTCACAAAGCTATCTGAAGTTATTTTCATACAAATTCTAATTATATTTTTTGAACTTCAAGATACCATATTTAGAGATTTTATTCATCTTTTGTTCACATAACAACTTGATTTTATGGATATATGTTAACAACCTTAGCTACAAATACTATTCTCAACAAAAACTTTATAGTAGAATCGTATTAATAAATTACAAGCTTTATTACTACTTATGAAAAAACTATTTAACTTTGCCATAGTATTGCTACTAGTATTTGCTATAGCAGGTTGTGAAACTTTTACAGGGAGTGAAAACCCTAGTGATAAAAATCTCTCCTTCCCAACATTAGAACCATGTACAAAAAAGTTAATAGAATCTAACCAGTCTTTTATATGCCTAAAAGAACAGCAAGGCCCAGACCTAATTCAAACAAATATAAAATTTGATGCTGATAGCTATAACCTTAATGATCAAGCCAAACAAATTCTGAATAAATTATATGCATACCTGAAGCTTACAGACACTACAACATTTACAATACGAGGATATGCTGGAAAAGTAGAGTCAAAACTTCTAACTGACAAAAACATACTAACTGAATATAATATCAGACTATCTAAAAATCGTGCAGAAAGTGTTGAAGAGTATCTTGTAAGAAGAGGATTAGATAAAAACAATGGTATTATAATCAAGGCTCTAGGTTATCAAGATCCTATTGCTCCAAATGATACAAGTTCAAATAGAGCAATAAACCAAAGAGTTGAAATCACTCTAAAAAGCAGGCTAATCGAACAAATAGATAATATAGAACAGAATCTAAAACATGTGAAGCCTGCGGATTACACTAAGTTCTTTTCAAATGTTTACCTACTAAACGGTAATCAGGTTGATAATGTATCGAGAATATACGATTCTAGCGAAAAAAGACCTGTACTTAGTATAGGCTTTAAGATTTTTGCTGATAAAGAATATCCTCAAAATGTTGATAACAAAAACTTTATTATTATTTCAGAACCTAAACCTCTATCTTCATTTAATGACGATACAAAATACTATAGGCTAGGAACTGCAAAATATGATCATACTTATAAAGGCATTACAGCTCTTACGATTAGTAATCTAACTAGAGAAGCTAGCGTTGGCAATTATGTAATACCAGATGCTATTGCAGATCAAAAACTTCCTAGTGAAACTTTTAAAATGAAAAGCAAAATAACAGCCAATGTACTCGAAGATGTTATGAATACAAACACATTCTCATCATCTTATAATAGTATTCTACTCAATAAAGGCGCTACTGATGGCCTAAAACTAGGAGCAGAAGTTATATTATATGAACCAGAAAGTAGAACTGATGGCTTTCCTATAGCACCTAAGTATATAGGTTATGGCTTCATATATAGAGAGTCGAACAACTATTCTATAGCGATGATCGTAAATTCACTACAAGAAATTACTAGCAACTCAATGGCAACAACTAGATTGTAATGAACGATACCACTAATTTCATAATCGCTCTTTCATGTACTCCCTATTTTGGTAATAGTCGTCTTTTGAGAGCATTAGAACTTAACATCGACTTTAGAGAGATTGTCGACAATCCAAGCGAATTTATCAAAAGCTTATCGTTACGTTCTGAGAGTATAGAGTATCTCAGCAATAGAAAATATCAAAGCTATCTAGATAAAATTAATAACTGGCTAGAAAATAGCAATAACAAGTTAGTAATATACTCAGATCAAGATTATCCAGAAAGTCTCAAACATATTAGCAATCCTCCTTTTGTATTATATTGTACAGGTAATACAAAGCTTTTAGAGACTGCTCAATTAGCAATTGTTGGTGCAAGAAATAACTCTATTTATGGAAAGAATGTTACTTACAAACTTTGCAAAGAACTCAAAGACTCAAACATCACAATAACAAGTGGACTAGCCTATGGTATTGACACATTAGCTCATAAATATGCTCTTGAAAACAATTTAAATACTATAGCGGTAGTAGGTACAGGAGTTGATATTATATATCCAAACTCGAATAGAGAACTATATAGCAATATTATTTCCAATAATGGATTAATAATATCTGAGCTACCTCTAGGGACAACAGCTTCACGTTACACTTTTCCTCAGAGAAATCGTATCATTAGTGGACTATCTAAAGGAGTAGTTATAATTGAAGCAGCTAGCAAAAGTGGCTCATTAATAACTGCTCAACATGCTCTTAAACAAAACAAAGAAGTATTCGCAGTACCAGGAAGTATTTTTAGCACATCAAGCCAAGGCTGTAATGAATTAATCAAACAAGGAGCAAAACTAGTTTGCGATATCAATGATATTCTAGAAGAGATAAATATCAACTCAAACAACTTGTTACAAGAAACTTCTACAAAAATAGCTGATGATAATATAAACCTAAGTGACCCCGAAAAAGTAATTCTAGATATTATCGAACAAGAGCTCACAACGATTGATAAAATAGTTACTGAGTCGAAACTTCCTTACATCGAAATAACTCCTATTCTATTTGAGCTCGAACTCAAATCACTGATTGAGTCAGTACCAGGTGGATATATAAATACTCAAAGAATCGCGACTCCGTAATTTATTATACCTACTAAGGTCTGCTATACTTTATGTATACAGTCATACTGGGATTCAAGATGGTTCTACAGTTAGTACTCAATACACTCAAAAACCCTTTCATAGCACTATTTTTAACGATAAGTATTGGTTATTTACTCGGAAAGATTAAGTATAAGACTTTTGTATTAGGTGGTATTTCAGGATCTCTGATAACTGGAGTGATCATAGGACAACTTAATATTATGGTTCCACCAGAGATAGGCTCTTTGTTTTTTGCTTTATTTATATATGCTAGATTGTATTCTCAATGTTTATAGAGATACCAAAATGTACTTCATTAGGTGTCAAGTAATTTGAACATTTCTTAGGTCTATTATTCAAGTCTATCTGTAACTTCTAATGTATTGATGAGATATATTGTTAAAGTTAGTACCTTTAGGTATAAATTGTCTGATATACCTATTCATGTTTTCATTAGTACCTCTTTGCCAAGGACTGTATGGATCAGCAAAGAATACTTTGATGCCAGTCTTGCTAGTTAGCTTCTTATGTTTAGCAAACTCTTTACCATTATCAAATGTA
The DNA here is from genome assembly GCF_009823375.1 of Francisella noatunensis subsp. noatunensis. Lineage (GTDB taxonomy): Bacteria > Pseudomonadota > Gammaproteobacteria > Francisellales > Francisellaceae > Francisella > Francisella noatunensis. The sequence continues at coordinate 6,294 of NZ_WBSX01000105.1, forward strand.
GCTGTTAATATTTTATGACCATTAGATACTTTGTACAATATTCTATTGATTGAATTAGCTGTTCTATCTATAGACTTGGCTAAAATAGTAAATCTGCTAGCTCTATCGACCATTGTTACAATAGCACTTTTATGGTCTTTACCAACAATAGTGTCACCTTCAAAGTGATAAAGATTTTTTCTATTAGCACTGCTAGGTCTTTCAGAAATACTCGCTCTATCCTTTATCTTAACTTGTTTAGAGTCACCTTCTTTTTTGTATTTATATTG
>NZ_WBSX01000106.1 GCF_009823375.1 Francisella noatunensis subsp. noatunensis
TAGCTTTTTAACTTTACAGGATAGCTTATGATTATTTGAAGTTCTGCGGCTTTGATATAGCTTCTGTGCTATCTCAGCATTATAGTCACTATTTATACTAGTGCGATTAAGTTCCTTTTTTATAGCTCTTTCACTATAGCCAATTTTATTGGCTATTTGAGATGTTTGGTATCCTAATTTAAGTAATTCTTCTATGCAATATCTATTTGAAAGAGTTAAGTGCTTTGGCATTTTTTAGTTCCTTATCGTTTATTTTAGTTTCGTCAAAACCTAATAAACTATATTTGGAACTCTCTTTCAACTATTTAAAACTTTCAGAATACAATCTAGCTTTTAAAAATAATCTTTTTAAAAGATATGATTTTAAACCAGGGCAATATATTACAGTTAGAATTCCATGTAATGGAACTACTACTATGAGAAATTATAGTATTTCTTCAGCTATTGGTGAAGATTATATAAGAATACCTATTGCAAGAGATAAAAGCGGGTGATAAAATAGAAATAGCACCTCCTTGTGGCGAATTTTTCTTGGAGGTAAATAAAAATCTTGATAAGCCGATAGTTTTAATTTCAGCAGGAATAGGTATTACACCTTTAATGAGTATGCTTTTATCAGAGTTAAAAACACAAAATCAAAGACAGATACTTTTTGTTTGTGGTAAAAAAATAAAAATGAACATCCTTTTGCTAAGCTGTTAGAAAAACTATCAAGTGAGAACCCAAGACTTAAAACTATTTTCTTTTATGAAGATAATTCTGGATCTGACGCAAAGCAAGGATTAGTCTGTATAGATACTGTTCAACAACAGCTTAGTGAAGACAAGAATGATGCTCAATACTTCTTTTGTGGACCTAAAGAATTTATGCTTTCTATACATGAAAAGTTATTAAAAAATGGCATTAGAGAAAAAAATATTCACTATGAATTCTTTGGCTCAAAAACAGCTTAAGACATTAAATCTGAACAGGTAATTTTCCTGTTGGAATATTACCGTTAAAAATATTTTCTAATGCTGCTTGAATATTAATCTTTAGTGAAGTCTTTGTGTAGTTTGTCTGATCCATGAAAGTTGCACCATAAATACAAACATAATTAATGATATTATCTATATAATTAATATCATAAGGGGTAAGCGCTGCGATATTTATAGTTTGCTCTGGCTTTATAGAAGTTACATAACTATAAGCCTGATTATATTCACGAAGATTTGCTGAGATTAGCAAAATTAAATCAGCATTTTCGATACTAGTTTTTATATCTTGATTATCAATATTTTTAGAGTTTATGATAATAGTAGAGTTATTTTTTGATACTATTTTTTGTAATTCATTATAAAAATCTGCCATACGTTGGTTATCACTATCTACAATCAAGATATTTTTTAGCTTATTGAGATCGCATGGAATAATTCCTGAATTTTTAACTACAGTTGTACTTTGCTTGGCTATATCTAAAGATATTTGTTGATGTTTACTACAATTAACTATTTGATTAGCATATTTTAATTGCTCATCTTGTGAGAGCTTGAATATTAAACTTTCATCGAGTTTATGTTTTGCTTTGAAATCAGTAATATTCGTGTAGGTATTATTAACTGCATTAGCAAAATTAGGATTTTGATTATATTCTTTTTCTAGTTCATAAAAAAGCTCTTCTAATTTATAAAGATCATTTTCTGACCATACTCGAACAGGCATTAATAAAATATCTATACCAGCTAAGATAGCTAATTTAGATGCCTCAATAGTCTCAAAGTGTTTAGCAATAGCATGCATGTCCATAGCATCTGACACTACTAGACCATCAAAATTCATTTGTTGTTTTAGTAATTTGGTTATTATCTTGTAAGAAAGAGTAGTTGGTACATAAATATTTTCACTTGTTGAAACTGATTGATATTGAGTATCATCTAAGGCTGGTACACTGATATGCGCTGTCATTATCATACTACAATCTCTAGCAAGCTTTCTAAAAGGTAACAATTCTGTAGTATCTAATTCTTCTAAAGTTTTATCTAAGATTACATTACCTAAATGACTATCTGTTGCAGTATCACCATGACTAGGGAAGTGCTTAATGCAGTCTATGATTTTAGCATCATGATAACCATTTATAGCATTTTTGGCATAGTCAGTAACTACATTAGGATTATCTGAGTAAGACCTTACACCAATAATAGGATTGTTTTTGTTAGAGTTGACATCTACAGCTGGAGCAAAATTAATATTCATACCTAAAGAATATAATTCATCACCAATTATTTTAGCCATAGTATAAGCATTACTAGGATTATCTGTCGCAGCTAGTGCCATATTACCACAGCCACTAGTACCTTGTTGTAAACGATTAACTCTACCACCTTCTTGATCTGTAGCAAAAAATATTGGTGTATTGATATTAGCTTGAAGATCTCTTAATAAAGAAATAACTTGCTCATTATTTTGGATATTCTCTCTAAAGAGGATAAAACCACCTAAATTATAATCTTTAAAGATCTTATTAAAGATATCATTAGTTTTTGTAAAAGGTATACGTTGATTATTTGAATCTTCAACCCAATAGCGAAAATCCAACATAATTAGTTGACCAAGTTTTTCCCGTATTTTTATGGACATTGTGCTATTTTTTATTATTATCAAATAGCAAATATAATAGTGGACCAAAAGATCCTGCAATTAAAGTTAATATTAGCCACGGTAAAAATTTTCTATTGTTACGACGAGCATCATGATACATCCATACTAAAAGAAAGACGCATGAGATTATTAAATCAACTAAAACCTGTATTCCTCCTAAATTTGCAAATTCATGCTTAAATATGCCTGTAATCGCATTTTGCCAAACAGCTAAAAGTGTTAATATGGAAAAAGGAATCAATATTAAAATTAAAAGACATCTAGGTATATATAAAGATTTATTGTTATTATTTTCTTTCATAATTATTCTCCTATTTTATTAATATAGTTTAAATTTACATTCCCCAACCATGACTTACCAAAATTTTCTGACCAGTTAATGCATTTGTTTTAAATCCTGCTAAAAATATTGCAGTATCAGCAATATCTTGAACAGTTGTAAATTCACCATCAACAGTGCCACCAAGCATGATATTTTTGACTACTTCTTCTTCAGAAATATTTAGCTCTTTTGCTTGCTCTGGAATTTGCTTTTCTACTAATGGAGTCATCACAAAGCCTGGACCAATTAGGTTGGATGAGATATTATGCTCAGCACCTTCTTTTGCTAGAGCTCTTACAAAACCAACTTGTGCATGTTTAGCTGCAACATCAGCGGCTTTATTTTTTGATGCAAGAACTGAATGAGCAGAGCCTACAACTATAATCCTACCACCAGTTTTTAGTTCAATCATATGTCTCATAGCAGCTTGAGTTACAAGTAATGTACCAGTCATATGAATATCAAATAATTTTTTCCAAGCCGATATACTAAAATCTACTATAGGTGATATTATCTGAATACCTGCGTTATTAATCACAGTATCAATACGACCAAATTTTTTAACAGTTTCATCTACACCTGATTTTACTTGTTCTTCATTTGTAACATCCATTTGCACTGCCAATGTTTCTACAGCATATGTATCTGCTAATTCTTTTGTTACTGATTGTGATTTTTCTAGATCTAGATCTGCGATTACAACTTTTGCACCTTGTTTTGCAAATTCTGTAGCCATACCTAATCCAAGACCTGATGCAGCCCCGGTAATTAGAGTCACCTTGTTTTTAACTGACATAATAAAAATCTCCTAACAAAAATATTTTAGTTACATAATGTTATTATATATCACTAATCATCAGATATATGACATATAAATAAAAAATAATAGATTAATAGTAGTAATCATATATATAATTTATATTATTTTATATCAGCGATGTTTTATGTCAAAATATATATGTCTTAAAAAGAACAGTATTATCTTAGGCATTACTGCCTCTTTGGTAATAGGTTTTTTTACAGTTTTACAAGTTGTCTTAGACCTACAAAATATTTACGGCTTATTTGCAGCATTAGGATGTTTTGTAGTAGCACTTCATCAAGTTTCAATACGCAATCATAGTATTAAATTTAGGCTATATGCAGGAGTACTATTTATATTTTGTATGAGTATAGCAATATCTTTAGGTAGTTATTACTCACATGATTTAATTACAAGTTCACTTATACTATTAGGATTTTCTTTTTTGATTGGCTACACTGCAAAATCAGATTTGGTTTTTGCTAATGGCATACTCTTTATTGCTGATATGTATGTTATAGGAACTGGATTTAATGCTGACGTCACTGATTCAATACTTATCGGATTATTTACACTAATAGGAGCATTAGCATTTATAATAGTTTTGGTAGTTATTCTAAAAAAAATAAGTATAAAATGCTTTTGATGATAATTATAGAAGTATAAGAATCCTGCCAGATATAGATTCTACTATTTATGCGGTTAGTTTATCACTTGGTTTAATTATAGGTAATTTTATATCAATTTACTTTGACATTGAAATAGGATACTGGATACCTATGACAGTTTTATTAATATTTAAACCGGATGTAATTAGATTATCTACAGCTATTAAGCATCGATTGATAGGTACTATAATAGGGTCATTATTTGCCATACCTTTAGCTATCTATTTATCAAATGCTTACATTATTTGGATGATTTTGTTTATAACAACATTTTTTACTATATGTTGTATTATTAAGCATTATGGAAGCTATGTATTCTTTCTGACAATATTTATTTCAATGCTCCTAAAACTAGCACATTTATCTGGGTATGAGATAAGTTTATCTAGACTAATTTATACTGTTATAGGTATAGTTATAGTAGCTACAATAATCATACTATCAAAAAATATGAGAACAATTTTAAAAAGAATCTAGGAAAGTACTACTTAAGATAATCAAAAACTACTTCACCAAAACCTAATGTAACATCAGCGATAAAGTGAGAGCCTTTGACAATTTCTAAAACAGGTAAATGATGAAGAGCTGCTTGAACATGATTAAATACTTGTAAATCTACAGGTCCAGTCCATGCACCTTTTACAGTTACATCTTTAACATGGTATTTAACAAGCTCACAAATACTAACATCTTTACCATTAACATGAGGTATGGTTTTAAGTAGGAAGTTAGGAGTTTCTTCTAGCGATTTTTTGATAGCATCTTTATCAAGTTCTTGATATTTATATCCCATTGTTCCAAAAGCTACATCAACACTATTATATTTTACTGTACCTAGTAACGTATCAGAATCTACTGTAAGGGTAGGGTGAGCATATTTTTTTGGAAAGCCCATATTTCACGACCAGCTGCAATTGACGGTAAATTATCCAGCAGCATAATGTGGGAGTATAAGCCTTTCTTACCCTCAAACTCAACTTCGATAAGTTGACCAGCTTCATTAAAACTACCAAAACCATTTGCATCATGCATTTTCATAAATTCAAATTTTACAAGACCAGTTGATTTAAGGGGCTCTGGTACATATTTTTTTAGGGTTTCTATATCTGCTATATAGTCGATTATGAAGTATTCTCTATTTGTAAATTTATAAGGTATCCTATTTGCTGTAGGCGATACTAGCGGCATCGAAAAAACATTTTTTTTAACATCTTCTATTTTCATTTAGATCTCCAGAATTGTCTTTGTTCCTGTTAACATTATAAGCTTTAATATTTTTTTTAGTAATAGTAATAACTCAAATATGCTTGATTAAAAGCATATTTACTATTTTTTTGAATTAAAAATACTCTATAAAAATATCTATTTAATAGTATAACGTTGAATTATGTATTATATTTGATAAAAGTAAGCTTTTGATTATCTTGTGCTTTTATTAAGTGGTAATTTAAGGCTATAGGTTTATAATTAGAAATTTTTTGAGGCAAATTTTATGAAAAAAAATTATTTAATAGTATTTGTGGTGATGATTGGCTTTTTTGCTGTATCGTTTGTGACTAATATTTTAGGACCTATAATTCCAGATGCAACTAATGATCTGCATTTGACACTTTCGCAAGCTGGGGTTTTACCTTTTGCATTTTTTATAGCTTATATTATTTCAATTCCTGCAGGCTATGCGCTAGAGAAGTATGGATCTAAGAAGATGATCTTATTTGCTTTTTTATTGGGCTCTTTGGGTTCAATTTTATTCTGTACTAGATTGTATTCTCAATGTTTATAGAGATACCAAAATGTACTTCATTAGGTGTCAAGTAATTTAAACATTTCTTAGGTCTATTATTCAAGTCTATCTGTAACTTTCTAATGTATTGATGAGATATATTGTTAAAGTTAGTACCTTTAGGTATAAATTGTCTGATATACCTATTCATGTTTTCATTAGTACCTCTTTGCCAAGGACTGTATGGATCAGCAAAGAATACTTTGATGCCAGTCTTGCTAGTT
>NZ_WBSX01000107.1 GCF_009823375.1 Francisella noatunensis subsp. noatunensis
CAATATAAATACAAAAAAGAAGGTGACTCTAAACAAGTTAAGATAAAGGATAGAGCGAGTATTTCTGAAAGACCTAGCAGTGCTAATAGAAAAAATCTTTATCACTTTGAAGGTGACACTATTGTTGGTAAAGACCATAAAAGTGCTATTGTAACAATGGTCGATAGAGCTAGCAGATTTACTATTTTAGCCAAGTCTATAGATAGAACAGCTAATTCAATCAATAGAATATTGTACAAAGTATCTAATGGTCATAAAATATTAACAGCTACATTTGATAATGGTAAAGAGTTTGCTAAACATAAGAAGCTAACTAGCAAGACTGGCATCAAAGTATTCTTTGCTGATCCATACAGTCCTTGGCAAAGAGGTACTAATGAAAACATGAATAGGTATATCAGACAATTTATACCTAAAGGTACTAACTTTAACAATATATCTCATCAATACATTAGAAAGTTACAGATAGACTTGAATAATAGACCTAAGAAATGTTTAAATTACTTGACACCTAATGAAGTACATTTTGGTATCTCTATAAACATTGAGAATACAATCTAGCTTATCTTGATAAATAGTGGAGTACCAAGAACCTTGATAGATTGACGTTGTCTAAAGCCACTTTGTTTAACATTATGAATAGTATTCTCTAGATCTGTAACCAGTTTGTTACAAGAATGAAAATATTTCATCCTATCACTAGTTGGAGATATACGATTTTGTACATTTCGAATTAATTTTAGATCAAGGTATTTTTCTAGAGCATCTATTTTATTCTTTATAGTGTTTAATTCTACAGAATAATATTTTTTAACTGAACTATAAGACCCTAATTCCACTAATTTAAGAAAGTAACGCGTCGCTTCTATTATATCTTTGTTAATACCACTCATCTTATGTATAAAAAATTAATAATAAGTTTGTAGTTATAATATCACTATGAGTAGTATTACAGAAGTATTAAAAGAAGGTGACAAAACTTTCGAGAGATTCTCTTTCCGTACGATAGTTATTTACAGCTGCGCTAGTATCTTCATAACCAATTGCTATACCACATAGTAAAGTATAATCATCAAATCCTTGTAGTTCTTTTTTGACTATATCTGGATAGTGTCCTAAAGATGCTTGTGGACATGTGGCAAGTCCTAGGTCAACAGCAGCTAATAATATTGATTGGATAAGCATTCCGCAGTCCATATAGCCACTAATCCCTGTATCAGGATGTTTAAATATAAATATAGCTGAAGGTGAATCAAATGATAAATAGTTTTTTTTCCATTGTTCGATACGTCTTTCTTTATCCTCTCTAGCGATACCTAGAGCATTGTATAAATCATGGCCACATTTAACAGCACGTTCTTTGAGTTCTCCTTCTAATGAACTATTACCATCATACCCATACTCCATCCTTGGAGGTTCGCGATTATCACATGCAGAGAGTATCTTACTCATCAAGTCTTTCTTCTTTTCACCGCTTACTATAGCAATTTTCCACGGTTGAGTATTTTTACTTGATGGTGTCCATCTTACGGCATCAAAAAGCTTTTCTAATATCTTTTTATCTATAGGAATATCAATAAATTCTCTAACGCATTTACGATTTTTTATAGCTTGTAATGTTTGCATAAATTCTGACCGTTACAAATTTAGATTCGTATTTATCTGGATAATACTTTATTTTTTTGTTCTTACAAAGTCAAACTTATTAACCAAGTTAAGCTGATAATAACTTGACAAATAGTAGTCTTATTTGTATATTGCCTGATTCTCTATTTTTGAATCTGGATAAAATAGTAGTTTTAATAAAAAAGGAGGGTAAATATGAAATTAGCGCAACTATTTGCAAAAAAAGTTTCTTTAGCTAAAACTCTTAGTACAAAGCCTCAAGGCTTTCAAACTACCGCAAAGAGTGCCGAAGAAAAGAAAATTAAAAAATGATTTTTACTATCAAAGCTATATAATAGTTCCTAAACACTAGAAAAGGAGATAAGAAAGTGTTTACGAAGAAAATGGCTTTCACTTATTTTATTACAGTTATATTGATTTTTAATTCTGGCTGGATTGATAGTATAGTTCTTTACAACTCTTTTGGTGCCAGTGTGGCGGTTATGTCTGGTAACTTGAGGATTTTAGGGCATAGTATAGCTGGTGCTGACTGGGTATTTATGTACAAGGTAGCCGTGCTTGTTTTTGGTTTTGTTGTAGGTGCTGCTATAAATGGTGTCATTATGAAAACAGATGCTTATGTTATCTCAGAAGATCATACTAAGACACTAGTACTACAAAGTGCAGTAATGCTTACAGGTACTTTATTGATAGATATCTTTAGTAATCATCGTGTTATTGATGATTTATTTTTGGCTATGGCAATGGGTATGCAGAATAGTTTCACTACGCTGTTTTTTGGAGGTTTTGCTCGAACAACTCACATGACAGGTACAACTACTGACCTAGGTATTGAAATTGGTAGAGCCTTACGAGGCAAAACAGATAATTTATGGAAAATACCGTTTTTTGCTGTATGTATGACAATGTTTGTGGTCGGTAATACTGTAGGTGTGATTTGGGTTGAGATTGCGGGAGAATATTTTACTTTGATGCTTTTCCCATCAGTTATATTACCAATTTTTGTGGGTATCGTGATTTTGCTAACCTATAATATGAAGGTTAAAAATCATAGTCTCTAGTTTAATGTTGGTAGTAAATCAAGAGAGCTCAGAATCTGTAGAGCGATAATCACAATTGCAATAAGCACTATTAATATAGCTATTATAGAAGAACTAGCTAGGGCTTTTTGCTTACGATAGTTTATAACCCATAGCATCATAACAGGTAAAGCAACCTGAAGTACAGCAACAAAAATACTTGCATAGCCAAGAGCTGTTTTAAAGCCATCTGGATAAGTGATTGCATAAATATAAGCTGGTAAGAATGTTATCACAAAGGCAAGGATTTTATGTTTGTGTAAGTTTTCAGCTATTTTGTAAGTATTTCTATTAAAATCAAAAAGTCCTAACGCAACTCCAAGAAAAGATGTTGCTAAGGCAAAAAAACCAAATAGGAAGGATATTGTCGATATATATCCAGAACTAGTACTGAAGTGATCAATAATAACGGATGTAATTTCACCAGATTGCTTACCTAAGATACCAGTAGGTGTTGCAACGGGAAGTGAGCCAAGAGTGGCAAAAATCCATAATAGATAAACGATCAATGGTATTGTGCTACCAATTATAATAGCTTGGCGTAGAGATCTTCTATTTGATCCTACATAGGTTCTTAACGTAGGGATTATATGATGAAATCCAAATGAGGTTAGAAGTATGGGAAATGCTGCCCAAATAAAATTAGGATTTTTGATCTGATAACTTAGATGATCAACAGAAATATGTGGGATTAGAACCGCAACTAGTAGTAAAAATGCTAAAAGCTTACCTGTAAACATAATTTTGTTTACATGATCAACTAGTCTTGTACTAATGTATATAAACACACCTAGTATCAATATAAAAATAATCCCAGTGAGTTTTTCTGAGATATTAAAACCAAGACTTCCTAGGGTTGTCGAAATCAAATATCCACCCCCGACAGTATATGCAGCTACTAGTGAATACAGTAATAAGATATAACAAATCCAAACTACACCAACACCAGCAGGACCTAAGGTCTGTTTTGTCATTTCTACAAAATTAGCGCCATCTTCCATTTTTAGGTTAACTTCTGCCAATATCAGAGCCGTAAAAGTCATCAAAGCCCAGATACAAATAATTAAAATAGAACCTATAAAAAAGCCACAGCTCGCTACAGTTGCAGGAATTGCTAACATCCCGGCACCAATACATGTGCCAGATATAATCATTGCTGCGCCAAATTTTCTTGATAAAAACATATTAGATTGTATAAAAAACTGGAATTTTAAATCCCAACTCTACCATTTAAAGCTTATAATATATTTATTATAGCCGATATGATTGTTATTTCTACAAAATGGATAGTATGAAGGATAAAATTAGGCAAGCTTTGGTTGAGCTTGATATTCTAGCAACAGAAGAGCAGATTGAGCAATGGCTAGAGTATTTAAAACTTCTTGAGAAGTGGAATAAAGTTTATAATATGACTGCTATTAAGAAGATTGATGATATGTTAGTCAAGCACTTATTTGATAGTCTCGCTGTAGCCAAGTATATCAAAGGTAGCTCAACGGTCGATGTCGGTACTGGAGGAGGATTACCAGGAGTGGTTTTGGCGATATTATATCCGCAACATCAGTTTACTCTGGTTGATAGTGTTGGCAAAAAAATCATGTTTCTCAAAAATGTCAAAAAAAACTTGGGCTTGGATAACATTAATCCATTAAATATACGCATTGAAAACTTAGACGGTAGTTTTGATAATATTATATCGCGTGCATTTAGCTCAGTTGATACATTTTATGAATTATGTAAGCATTTCTTAACTAAAGATAATCAGATGTTAGCTATGAAAGGTCCGGATTTAGAAGAGCAGAACTTAGTATCTTTGCCGTTGGATATTGAAAAGCATAGCATAAAAGTTCCTTTCTTGAATGCTGAGAGAAACCTTATTGTAATGAGAAAAAAGTAATGATTGATAAAGAATTTATTCAAAGCTCATATACGAGTATCATCAAAAATATAGACTCAAAGGCTAGACTATTAGCTGTAAGTAAGTATCAGTCTATCGAGAAAATAGAATATTTAGCAAGTCTTGGACAGTTAGATTTTGGCGAAAATTATTTTCAAGAGTTAGAGCAGAAGGCTCAGCAATTACCAGATCTAAAATGGCACTTTATTGGTTCACTGCAATCGCGAAAAATAAAGCATGTTGTCAAATATGTTGACTCAATTCAAAGTGTAGAGAAAATAGAGCATCTTGAGAAAATAAATAAAGCAGCTATTAATGAAAATAAGCATATAGATATTTTTTTACAAATAAATATAGATGATGATATTAATAAATCTGGTTTTAAATCAACTCAATTAGAGGATGTTGTTGAAGTTATAGTTGAAGCGAAAAAATTCAGTAATCTAAAGGTGATTGGACTAATGTGTATACCTGCAAAATCAAACTCTCCAGAAAAGAGCTTTGCAAAAATGAAGTTATTTTTTGACACTATTAATGCTAGTTTAGCTAATGAGTTAAAATTATCGAGATTGTCAATGGGAATGAGCGCGGATTATAAATTAGCTATACAGTATGGCAGTACAGATGTTAGGATAGGAAGTAGCCTTTTTGGTATTAGAGAAGCCTAGCCTATTATTTTCTTTATATATTTAGAAAGTAGTCTTTTATATATCTCATTAATTATTAAAACTATAAATACAGCTACAAATGTTTCAAAGGCTCTGTCTAGTGCTATTGTGTATGGGGTCGCTGACGATAAGGTGATTATATCCCAACTAATAATCATACATGAAATAAAAAGAGCCAATAGTAGATAATATGATATAGAACAGTTAACTAAGAAAAAAAGAACCAGAAGTAGAGCTATTTGTAAATAGTAATGATTTTTTAATGGAATCATTATTATCGCGATTATGAGAGGACCTAGTATATTGGCAAAACCTCTTTTAAGTGCAGTTATCTTTACTTTTTCATAAGAGTAGCCAAGAACCAAAACTATAGTCATCATAATCCACCATGGATTAGTATTTGGTAGGTATATGGTCATAAATTTCGTTACCAAGTATCCTATAGCAAGTGACACAAGAGCAATAATCATCACATGATGATACTTATCTTGAATCCTCTCGCGGTTAGAGTATGGCTGATCTCTATATAGTAGAATATTTATCAAAGCATAATAGAATACAAGTAATACAATTACTACTATTACATAAGTTAGAGTTATACCTATACTTACATGGCTATATCCGAAAGCACTTGAAACATATCCAATAAAACAAAACTTCGTAAGTATCTCTGGCATTATTCTAAACTTTGTTGGTAGATAAAAAGTCAAGCCGCCCATTATGAGTGTACAAAAAGGTACAACTATAGGTAGTTGTGATACAACGGTTCCAATAATCATAGCTGCACTTATAGAGATAATAGCGATAACAATATATAGATAACTTTTTCTATATACTCCATGGATTGATGCTGCACATAAGGCTGTAATACCTACTAGACTATTAACAAAAACGTTAGGTAGAAGAAGATAGCTTATGAGACCGACTAGTCCTAATAATATAGTTAATAAAAAAGACTCTATAATTATTTTTTCACGCACTATTAACTTTAATGTTGCTTGTGATTTCATTGTTGTTATCTCATTAGAAAAGTATCTAATGGTCATAAAATATTAACAGCTACATTTGATAATGGTAAAGAGTTTGCTAAACATAAGAAGCTAACTAGCAAGACTGGCATCAAAGTATTCTTTGCTGATCCATACAGTCCTTGGC
>NZ_WBSX01000108.1 GCF_009823375.1 Francisella noatunensis subsp. noatunensis
GATAGAGCTAGCAGATTTACTATTTTAGCCAAGTCTATAGATAGAACAGCTAATTCAATCAATAGAATATTGTACAAAGTATCTAATGGTCATAAAATATTAACAGCTACATTTGATAATGGTAAAGAGTTTGCTAAACATAAGAAGCTAACTAGCAAGACTGGCATCAAAGTATTCTTTGCTGATCCATACAGTCCTTGGCAAAGAGGTACTAATGAAAACATGAATAGGTATATCAGACAATTTATACCTAAAGGTACTAACTTTAACAATATATCTCATCAATACATTAGAAGTTACAGATAGACTTGAATAATAGACCTAAGAAATGTTTAAATTACTTGACACCTAATGAAGTACATTTTGGTATCTCTATAAACATTGAGAATACAATCTAGCAAATAAAAAACCAATGTCTAGTAAACTACTCATTCTAGGACCATCCTTTTTTAGCAAAACTACCACCAAGCATTTCGGTATATGTTTCAGAGTTTTGATTATTAGTACCTCTAAATGATACACAGGTATGTTTTGCTTTTATCTTTACACTTACATCATCTGTTGAGAGGATGAATTTTAGAGTTTCAAATATTTGAGCAGTCATTCTTTCTTGTATTTGTGGACGTCTTGCAAAGAAGTTGCAAATACTATTGATACGACATAAACCTATAATATTATTATTTTTAGGAATAAATGAAACTTCAGCAATACCTTCAAATGGCACAAAATGATGCTCACAAAATGACATTATAGTTATGTTTTTTTGTGTAAGTACTCCTTTATATCTAAATTCATTCTCATATAATGCACCAGCTGGAAAATTAGCATAATCTAAACCATTGAATATTTCTTGAGTAAACATCCTAGCTATTCTAAAAGGTGTTTTTTCAAATTCATGTGTTTGTAAGCCTAAAGTATCTAATATTTCGCGATATGCTTTTGATATCTTGGCTATTTTTGCATCATTATCAAGTTCAAAATTTCTGGCTTGTTCTAGACCTAATTTTATAAGATGTTGTTGTACATCTTTTCCAAGCTTAGAACAGTATTTATCATTCATATTTTATTAGCTTTAGATTTAATTAAATGGGCTTTAAGTATTATATTATTTAATAACACATCTTTATAGAGTAAATAGAGGCTATTAGTGTTAATATAGCTAAGCTAAAAAATATCGGAAATAAAAAATTCATGCAATTCTTAGATTTAGGTTTAAATCCTTTAATATGTAGCGCTTTAGAAAAGAAAGGCTATACAAAACCAACTCCAATTCAAGCCAAAGCAATACCATTAGTTCTAAAAGGTAATGATGTCATGGCATCTGCCCAAACAGGAACAGGCAAGACAGCAGGCTTCACATTACCAATTATCCAAAGGCTTCTTGATCAACCAAAAGCTCAAGCAAATCGAATCAAAACTTTGATTTTAACTCCTACAAGAGAGTTAGCAGCACAAATACAAGAACAAATTCAAATATATGCAGCAAATACACATATCCGTTCGGCAGTAGTTTTTGGTGGTGTTAGTATCAATCCTCAAATGATGAAGTTACGTAAAGGTGTTGAGATTTTGATAGCTACTCCAGGTAGATTGCTTGATTTATATAGTCAAAATGCTCTTAAATTCGATAGTTTAAATACATTTGTTTTAGATGAAGCAGACAGAATGTTAGATATGGGTTTCATTAATGATTTAAAAAGAATCCATAAGCTTTTACCAAAAAAGTTACAAACACTAATGTTCTCCGCTACATTCTCACCAGAGATAAAAAATCTTGCTAATGATTTTCTTGATAATCCTCAGTCAGTATCAGCAGATGTTGTAAATACAACAGTCAAAAAGATTACTCAGAAAATTTATACACTAGATAAATCAACTAAAATTAATGCTTTGATTTCACTAATAAAAGATCAAGATCTACATCAAGTTTTAGTTTTTTCACGTACAAAGCATGGCGCTAATAAGATATCAGAGAAATTGAACAATGCTGGTATAACAAGTAGTGCAATACATGGTAATAAAAGCCAAACAGCTAGAGCAAAGGCATTAGCAGATTTTAAATCCAAAGATATAAATGTCTTAGTTGCAACTGATATCGCAGCACGAGGAATTGATATTGCCCAACTACCTTGTGTGATCAATCTTGATTTATCAAATGTTGCTGAAGATTACGTCCATAGAATAGGGAGAACTGGTAGAGCAGGGCAAGATGGTTTAGCTATTTCTTTAGTAAGTGCAGATGAAGTTGAATCACTATCAAATATAGAACATTTAATTGGGCATCTTTTACCAAGAGAAGAGTTAGAAGGTTTTGAGGCTACTCATAATGTTCCTATTACAAGTATGTCAAGCAAAACTAAGGCTAAAAAAATTGATGAAGTTAAAATAATAGCTGCAAAGAGAGCAAATAAAAATAATAAAAACACTAATCAAAAAAAAAGCTCAAATCATAATAAAGATTTTGCAAAAAAGATAAAACAAAAAATTCATCAGAATAAAAGTGTTAGAAAGCCAAAGGCTCAAGATTAATTATTTGTTGTAGGTAAAACTGCATTCTCTTCATGCATTCCATGAGTATTCTCAGATACGAAATGTACTCTTGTACTTTCAATGATAGAATTTAACCAGCCACGAGCAATCCACATAATAGCTGCGATTACTGCTACAAATATTCCTATAGTTAAGAATACGTGTCCATAAACGGCTAAACCTTCTACTTTTGTAAATACGATACCCTCTGCAGGAGCAGTCAAGGCACCTACATAACCACCAATTGGACCAGCAACCATTGTTGTTAGAGCCCACATTCCAAGAGCAAATCCACTCATCTTACGAGGGAATAGCTCAGCAACCATAGATAAGCCTAATGCTGAGATTAAAAGCTCTCCAGTAGATTGGAAGAAATAATTAGCAACTAACCACCATCCGGATACAATACCATCAGTAGCTGTAAACTGTGGAAAGTATAGTACTAAAAATGCCATAGCACATAGTGTCATACCAAAACAGAATTTTGTTACATGCGTACCAGGTATTTTCTTATATATTGCAGATAATAAAGGTGACATTAACACAATTACTAATGGGTTAAGTACTTGCCATTGTTCACCATGAATAGTCATACCTAAGAAATGAGGATCAACATTATTAACGGCAAAGAAATTAAGTGAAGTAGGCATCTGTTGGTATAGTACGAAGAAAATAATTCCTTGAACAATCAATATTAAAGCTACTAACATTCTTTTTCTTTCATGCTCAGACTGTTTTAGCATTTGCATAAAGGAGTATATTAGTGCTAGTATCACGATTACAACCACTATACTAGTACATAAAGTAGTATCCTCTAGAATATTGCCTGTAATAAATATTGCTATACAAGCTCCTATAATGACTACAAAGACTTTCATCCAAGACATCTTTTGCTTACCAGCCTCTGTAGCAATTCTTTGAATTTTTGGATAAAAAACAGTATAACTAATCAAACCAAGAAACATCCCGAATGCTGAGCATAAAAAAGCATGAAGATAGCCATATTTAGCTGCTAAAACAGGTGTTATAAGCATAGATACAAATGATCCAATATTAACTGCCATATAGTATAAAGTCATAGCACCATCTAGAGCTAGATCACCTTTTTCAAATGATTTTGAAATTAAAGAAGTAGGATTAGCTTTAAATAATCCGCCTCCAATAGCAACACCTGCTAATGAATACATCACTATAGTTTTTTCTGTACTACCTAATAAATCAGCTATAACTGCACTAAAACTAAGAGATAGATAAGATAAAAATAAAATTCCTGCTCCAATAAATATTGTACGCTTAGCACCTAAATAATTATCTCCAATCCATCCACCAATTAATGGACCACCATATAATAATGCTGAAAAAGAACCAAAGATCAATATTGCTTCGGATTCACTGAAGCCTAACTTCTTAGCGAAGTATATAGCCAATATTGCCTGTAGACCATAATAACCAAATCTTTCCCATAATTCTAATGTCCATAGAACCCAGAAAGGGGTAAGATTACTTTTTTTCGAATGACTCACATCATTAATAGTCACAATTATTCTCCTATTTTGAACAATATAAATAACCTTTGAAAAAGGTCAAAAATTCATCATAGAATATTTAAGCTGTAAAAACAATAATAAATAACAGGAAGGACTATATTTTTATTCAATATGACTTAATATAGGTTTAATATATATTATCTAACAACAACAGCTGTACCGTAAAAAGACTTCTGTACCACCAGTAGTTCCACCTAAACTACTTGAGTCATATCGAATAGCTACTATAGCATTAGCACCTAACTCTTGAGCTTGATTTATCATTTCTTGTTCAGCATGTAATCGAGCTCCTTTACAGACATTAGTATAAGAGGTGTTTTTTCCACCTATTATATTTTTTAGTCCGCCTAGTATTCCTTGAGTTATAGTTGGAGTTCGCACAATTATCCCTGTAACTAAACTATTATATTCTATGATTTCTCTTTTACCAAGAGTATCAGCTGTAGTCAGTATCATAAGATTTCCTTACATAGTTACAAGTTCTTCTGAGCTAGTAGGGTGGATAGCTATAGTATCATCAAAGTTGCGTTTAGTAGCGCCCATATTGATAGCAACTGCAAATCCTTGTAGCATCTCATCAACATTTATACCAATCATATGACATCCAACAACTCTTTCATTATCACCTGTTACAACTAGTTTCATAACTGTTGGCATTCTATGACCAGAGATAGCACAATATAGAGCTGTAAAGCGAGATTTGTATATCTTTACATTATCATCACCATACTTATCTCTAGCTTCTTTTTCAGTTAATCCTATAGTACCAATAGCAGGGTGCGAGAAGATTACTGTTGGGATATATTCTAGATTAGCTTTTAGATTAGTTTCACCATTAAATAGTCTACGAGCTAAATATCTACCTGTTTTGATAGCTACAGGTGTAAGTTGTGGCACGCCTGAAGCATCACCTAAAGAGTAAACTCCTTTAACATTTGTTTCAGACCATTCATTAGCAGGTATTATGCCTTTATCAGTAATTTTTATATTGGTGTTTTCTATACCTAAATTATGAGTATTTGGCGCGCGACCAGTTGCCCATATTAGAGTATCAACATCTTCTAAAATCTTACCTGTATCAGTAGTAATTTTTAGAGTACTTCCAGTTTTTTCAACTTTAATGATATTTGTATGATTCATGATATTTAGGTTTGTCATTTGCATACATTCAACCAGAGCATCACTAATACAATTATCAAACTCCATCAATGGCTTATCTCTACGCACTATAACAGTTGTATCAGTACCGTGAGTATTTAGAACTCCAGCGATCTCAACACCTATATAGCCACCGCCAACGATTACAGCTTTTTTTGGAGTTTCTTCTAATTCGAAAAACTCATCAGACGTGATACCTAGCTCAGCACCTTCGATATTTTTTGGCACAATAGGGTACGCACCCGGAGAAATAAAGATATGATCTGCTGTTAGTTCTGTACCATCATCTAGGATTATAGTCTTATTATCTTTAAATTTACCCCAATTATTAAAATGAGTGATGTTCCATTTATCTAATAGTCTGTCATAGAAACCATGAATATTACCTATGTATGTAGCTCTTTTTTCTTTAAGCTTTGCCCAGTTGAAACCTTTAACCTCAACATCAAAGCCATAGCCTGCGACATCATGCTTTAGTGCTTCAGCTAGGTTAGCTCCATACCACATAGCTTTTTTAGGTACACAACCTCTATTTACACATGTACCACCAAGCTTACGTTTTTCGATAATGGCTACTTTTTTACCAAACTTAGCAGCATGTACAGCAGATGCTATACCACCAGAACCACCACCTAAACTTATTACATCAAAATGATTATTACTCATTCTATTTCCTTAATGTTTATTTTATGACTACAATTTTACTTATTTAGTTTGTAAATATGTAGAGTTTTAGTTACTTGTCCATTTTCATCAACTTCACCAAAACCGATTGCTTTAATGCTAGATAGTATTCTCAATGTTTATAGAGATACCAAAATGTACTTCATTAGGTGTCAAGTAATTTAAACATTTCTTAGGTCTATTATTCAAGTCTATCTGTAACTTCTAATGTATTGATGAGATATATTGTTAAAGTTAGTACCTTTAGGTATAAATTGTCTGATATACCTATTCATGTTTTCATTAGTACCTCTTTGCCAAGGACTGTATGGATCAGCAAAGAATACTTTGATGCCAGTCTTGCTAGTTAGCTTCTTATGTTTAGCAAACTCTTTACCATTATCAAATGTAGCTGTTAATATTTTATGACCATTAGATACTTTGTACAATATTCTATTGATTGAATTAGCTGTTCTATCTATAGACTTGGCTAAAATAGTAAATCTGCTAGCTCTATC
>NZ_WBSX01000109.1 GCF_009823375.1 Francisella noatunensis subsp. noatunensis
CTATTATGTTACTTTTTGTCATGTGTGTATTCCTCAGTTAAGAGTTTATATTTTGCAAAATAATTCTATCATTCTGCTGCGAATACACCGCTTATTTCTATATTAGATTTTCATCATACACTAGATTCGAGTATAACTCCTTCTTATGGCTACTATCTGCCTTAATGCGATAACTAAATATCCCAAGGATATATAGTAAGGATGTCACCAAAAATACTACGGTAAAGACATCTATAGACATATTTAATTCATCAACCAACAAACCTTTAAATGAGCTCATCAAAACACCCAGATAAAAAGAAAAAAGTATTGCCACAATCATTACATTTAAAAGATATCTAGGCTGTGAAAGTGCATGAGCAAATCCAGAGAATATTTTAGATGCTGGAATTACGATTTGTCTTTGAGCATCAGCAGTTAATATTTTTATTGAAAATATAAATAATACCATTTCAATTGTTGCCATACAAAAATAAGCTGCTCGCCAAGAAATCGGAATCAATAATAAAGCTAAATATGTACTAACTATAGGTGCAACTATTATCATTACTGATAAAACCGAATATGCTTTTTCCATTTGGCTATTATTGTCAGCATTACGCGATATCAATGCTCTAGCGATAGGTGAGTAACATCCCGTGCCAAGCCCTAAACTCACAAAACCAACATATACAGCATAGATATTATCTGATAATCCCAAGCAAATTAAACCAAATATAGACAAACTCTGTGAAAAAAATAGTACTCTCTTTGCTGTAAAAACATCTGATAAAGTCGCAAATAAAATCGCAGAAACACTAAACATAAAAAATGATAGGCTCATGGCTATCTGAGTTACATAATCAGACAGACTTAAATTAGATGCTAATGATGGTGTCAGAGTCATTGAAATTGTTAGAGTCATATACCCAACGTATGTCAGAAAGTATGCCAATAAATTCTCTCTTTTAATACCACTTATCACACGCATTAGCTTTACGGCAGAACAAAACACTTGATACGATTATATACTATTTAAATTTATAAGAGTTTATTTTCTAAAGCTCTGTTTATCAGATATTTTATAGTCTAAGAAGTTGCTGATATGATTCTTTTTGTCTTTAAATACAAAATTATTATATACAATCATATACATTAGAACCTTTCTAACATAATGACGGGTTTCACCAAATGGAATATTCTCTATCCAAATGGTTGCCGGAACTTCTTTGTTATTCAACCATTTAGCAACATTTCCCGGACCTGCATTATAAGCAGCTATTCCTAACACTAGATTTTTATCAAAGAGTTTCTCTAAGAAATACAAATTAGCTGTACCAAGCTTGATATTGTTCTCTGGAATAAATATTTGACTAGCCATACTTTCAGACTTATCACCAACTAGAGATAACTTATATTTTTTTGCAATAAATTTAGCTGTAGGCTCTGTTACTTGCATTAGTCCCTTTGCGCCTGCCCAGGATCCAGCTTCCACAACAAACAATGACTCCTTACGCATTATCGATAATACCAGATCTTGGTCTATACCAAATTCTTTAGCATTCTTCTGAACTGTATCCAAAAATGCTTTTGGGAACAACATATCAATATTATTGTATTTACCAATTACAGCCATATTAAATATTGCAGCATAGTACATTTTATTATCTTCTGCTAATCTAGCTAACTCTTTGATCTGTGTAATATCTTTATTCTTAAGTTTATTACGTATTGTCCATTTCCAAAGACTTGTAGAATCCTTAAATTGCTCAATCTGATATAAATCTATCGCTTGTTGAATAGCCTCTTCAGATTCAAGTTTTTTAGCTTCACGATTATCTAATTTATCAGCATTATCATTACCAAAATTATATGGTTTACCAAGCTTATCAGATGCTAGAAATGAATAGTAGTCTAGAGGGGTCTTAGTTAGATTTTCAAACACTTCATTAGCTTTTGCTTTTTGTCCTGTTTGTTCGTAACTATATGCTAACCAATATCTCCACGCCTCATCTTGCTGAGATTTTTTAGGTAACTGATTATATGTCTGTATATAATCTTTGAAATTCTCGTTATATAAATCTACTCTTAGCAACCATTCCCATGCTGTGGTATCAAGATATCTTTTATCTACCCTAGCTAGCCAATGTTTAGCTTGTGGTGATTGTAATCTAGCAAAACTAACAGCTATAGCAGAAATAGATTGTTGCTTAGCTTCATTACTAAGATATCTTTTATTTTTTAAACTATCCCATATTTTTGCATATTGCTCAGGATTCTTTTTAACCAAATCAGTCGATATATTGACGAAGATTTTGTCAAAGTTTCTATAATTATGGAATCTATTTATAAAACCATCCAAATTACTAGGATTTTTTGTAGCATTTTGCCATGCTGATATATAGTTCACATAATCTTTATTATCTTTGACATATGTATTGAGTAACCATAAACTATCATTAAATTTATTAGCAAAAGCTAGAGTATATGCCTTTGTAGTTAGATACTCTTTTGATTTATCTTCAGAGCTATCCCAATACTTTTGCATATCATTACATGCTGATGGCATATAGACACGATTTTGCCAAAGCTCTCCATATTCATTTATAGCTTTAGACTTATTACCTGACTCATATTCAGCCTGCATTGACCAACATTTGCCTGATATACCTAAGTCTCCACTATAATATTTCTGAAAATGTTGCCAATCTTTTTTATTAGCATAGTAGTTTGCTAAATCATCTCTAAGTTGCCTACTCCAGTAACTGTTTTGATTCTCTTTTAGATAATCATCCATTGTTGCTATCTCAAAGATAGCAGGATCTATAGCTATTTCTTTATATTGAAGATATGGATATATGCTTGTATCTTTAAGCTTTGTTTTTAGATAATAGTATGATTTATAATCTTTTTTATCTAAAGCTTTTATTGCTTGTTGTGAATACTGTATCTGCTGGTTTGTAAGACTATATCCAATACCTATTGATAAGAACGTTATACTTCCTATAATAAACTTTTTTTTACTTAACACTTCTAGACATGCAAAATTTATTTTGATAGAAATACTAACATTATTAACAATAAAAACCTAATATTATTACTAGGCAAAGTTACTTCCTAAAATCAAATTCATTCGAAACATTTGTATTTAGTAAGTCACTCAGTCTTAATTTTTTATTATCCTTTAGAATAACATTATTATATACAATCTAGCTATTAACGCCCCAAGTTTCTGCTTAAACTTTAAGATCATAGTTATTATTTTATTCTATCAACTAATTTCATTACAAAATCAGCTGATCGGTTTGCGGCCATTTTTGCGAACTCATCAAAATTCTCTGGAGCATCGCCATCAGCCGTATCTGAGATACTTCTTAGTATGAAGCTAGGGATATTCATTTCATTACAAATAAGATTAACGCTAGCTCCTTCCATTTCTATAGCTTTTGCATCAAACTCTTTAACCACGAAATCTTTTCTTTCAGCAGAATGGACAAACTGATCTCCAGTAGCGATTACTCCAGTATGTAAATTTAAATTAAGCTCTTTTGCGATCACTTTAGCTTGTTCTAGTATCCTTGCTGAAGTAGCAATCTCAACCTCAGAAATAGGAATCTTACCATAAGGATAGCCAAAAGCTGTAATATCAACATCATGCTGAACTGTTGCCGTTGCAGCAATCATATCACCCACTTGCAAATCTTGAAGCCCGCCAGCTACTCCTGTAAATAACAATGCATCCACGCCAAAATGCTCTATCATTATCGTTGCTGTTAGACCTGAGAAAACTTTACCAATCTTACTATAAGCTACAACAAGCTCTATGCCATTATAGTTAGCAACATAATATTTATTATTTGCATAATCTACAGTTTCATATTTTTCTAATTTTTGTAATATCGGCTGAATTTCAATTTCCATAGCCCCTAATATCGCTATTTTTTTCATTCTATACTCTCTATATCTATTTTTGTTATCTTTCTAAAACCCTGTGGTAATAATACCCCACCACCAGATGACTTATCTGTATAGTATGTTTCAAAGTTTTTATTATCAATACGAATAAACCTCTTACCTGCATTGAGAGTAAGCTCTTGCTCTGGTTTGAATATCTCTATAAACTTAAGCTTATCTTTTTTATCTAGTTTAATTATAGCTTTACCCTTACCTTTTTTAAGGACTGCAAAGCTTTCAAAGTCACGAATAATCGCCTTACCTTGCGAACTAACTGCAAGCATCTTCAAATCTTTATCATACGGTATGAACTTAAAGACATCATCAGCATCAAAGATATTTTTACCTGTAATTTTATTTGCTATCAAATCTTCAGCTGGTATCACAAAGCCTTTTCCGCTAGTACTAGCAATTAAGAAATGCTCAGCGACATTAGCAAACTCTATATTAATAATCTCATCCTCTTTATCTAAAGGAATATATGTGGTTATATGCTCACCATAGCCTCTAGCTGATGGAAACTTATCAGCATACATCGAATATGCTTTGCCAAGTTTAGTAAAGAAAATCAATTTAATATTACTATTGCCAGAGGTTGCCAAATATGGTTTATCTTCAGGCTTATAACTTAAGCCTTTAGGATCGATATTATCACCTTTAGCGCATCTTACCCAACCAGCTTTTGATAAGATAACAGTAACTCTTTCACTAGGCATCAGATCTTTCTCTTCTAGAGCTTGTGCCTTATCAGCTTCAACTATTTTAGAGCGCCTACTATCACCAAAATCAGCAAGAATTTGTTTTAATTCTTTTTTCATTAAGTTTTTAAACTTAACTTCACTGTTTAAATACCCTTCAAGTAACTCTTTTTCTTTTTGTAACTCTTTCTGCTCTTTTTTAATTTCAATTTCTTCAATCTTTGCTAATTTACGTAGCCTAATATTCAAAATTGCTTCAGCTTGAATTTCAGAAAGGGCAAATCTACTCTGAAGCTCTAAACTTGGATCATCATAATTTCTGATAATATCAATAACTTCATCAATATTTAAAAAGGCTATCAGCATACCTTCTAAGATGTGTAGCCTATCTAGGACCTTATCCAAACTAGTTTGTAATCTTCTGCGTAGTGTATGTCTACGATACTCTAACCATTCATTAAGTATGTCTAATAGATTCTTAACCTGAGGTCTATTATCTAGACCAATCATATTCATATTTACACGGAAACTTTTTTCAAGATCTGTAGTCGCTAATAGATGCCCCATTATTTTTTGAATATTCTTCTTTGTCGATGCTGAATACAGGACTATTTTGACAGGCTCTTTATCATCTGATTCATCTTGGATATTTTTAATCCAAGTGATCTTTTGCTGCTTAAGTTGATTAGCAATTTGCTCCATTACCGAAGCACTTGAAACTTGATGAGGTAATCGAGTAATTATCACATTACCATGATTATCATACTCATATACAGCTTGCTGACGTATAGAACCATTACCAGACTTGTATACTTCAGCGATCTCTTCTTTACTACTGATAATATTTGCCCCACCCGGATAATCTGGTGCCTCAATTATTTCTAATACTTCTTCAATACTAGCTTTAGGATTAGACAACAAATGCAAGCAAGCATTTATCACTTCTGTAATATTATGAGGAGGTATATATGTTGACATCCCCACCGCAATTCCCATTGCCCCATTTAGGAGAATATTTGGTACTTGCGCTGGTAAGAGTTTTGGCTCATCCATTGTACCATCGAAGTTTTTGACCCAATCAACAGTACCTTTTTTTAGCTCATCTAACAATAATACTGCATATTTAGATAACCGTGATTCTGTATATCGCATTGCCGCAAATGATTTTGGATCATCAATTGAGCCCCAGTTACCCTGCCCATCAATAAATGGATAGCGATATGAGAAATTCTGCGCCATCAACACCATTGCTTCATAACAAGCACTATCACCATGTGGATGATACTTACCTAGTACATCACCTACCGTACGCGCTGACTTTTTATATTTAGATAAGTGACTTAAACCAATTTCACTCATCGCGTAAATAATGCGTCTTTGTACAGGCTTAAGCCCATCAGAAATATGAGGTAGTGCTCGATCTAATATTACATACATCGAGTAATTTAAATATGCTTGTTCAGAAAACTCTCCTACAGACTGAGTACTTTCTAAGCTTGAGAATAAATCCATTTAATTCTGTTATATAATAAAATCTTAATCAAATTATATATTAAATATATTACTGATTCTATTTATCATGCTAATTAAAATTTTACAGACGCTAGATTGTATTCTGAAAGTTTTAAATAGTTGAAAGAGAGTTCCAAATATAGTTTATTAGGTTTTGACGAAACTAAAATAAACGATAAGGAACTAAAAAATGCCAAAGTACTTAACTCTTTCAAAT
>NZ_WBSX01000011.1 GCF_009823375.1 Francisella noatunensis subsp. noatunensis
TAGCTTTTTAACTTTACAGGATAGCTTATGATTATTTGAAGTTCTGCGGCTTTGATATAGCTTCTGTGCTATCTCAGCATTATAGTCACTATTTATACTAGTGCGATTAAGTTCCTTTTTTATAGCTCTTTCACTATAGCCAATTTTATTGGCTATTTGAGATGTTTGGTATCCTAATTTAAGTAATTCTTCTATACAATATCTATTTGAAAGAGTTAAGTGCTTTGGCATTTTTTAGTTCCTTATCGTTTATTTTAGTTTCGTCAAAACCTAATAAACTATATTTGGAACTCTCTTTCAACTATTTAAAACTTTCAGAATACAATCTAGCTTCAATTAAATATAATAATGAGGAGTTTTTAATTACAGATAATTCAAATGCTAAGGATCAGCAGCAAATTTACACATTGTATAATAGAGTTATTAATCCAAGTATAGTGATTAGTCCTTTAGTGATTGATACTAAGTTTTTTAAACCTAGTAGTGAGTACCTTATATACATCTCAGATCAGCTATTGAATCCACAGGCTTATAAAAATACTAACATAAGAGTATTTGATACATATGCTAATGGAGCTATAACTATTACTGTCGATAATGATGGTACCTTAAAAATAAGATCTTTGTTTAAAAAATATTAGTTAAAAATGATTAATATTTTTTATAGTCTTTCAAAAAAGTTTTTATTAATGGTAAGATTTAAGTTAACAGTCAATAATTTAAACGATCCTCAATGATAAATTTTATTAAGTATGCTTACTATGGATTATTTTCGCTGGTATGTTTGATATCTACAGCTATAATTGCTTTTATACCAGTATTTATTTTTTCGTTAGTTAAGCTTTTGATACCTATAAAAAGTATAAGGTATTTCTGTACATCGGCTGTTCAATACTCTGTGAGCTTATGGGTAAGTTTTGTTATTCTAATTGCTAAGTTTTTTTCACCTACTAAAATTGAGGTTGAACAAAATAAAGAGTTAGATAAAAACGGTTCATATCTTATTATATGTAATCACAAAAGTTGGCTTGACACTTTTGTGTTGATGATGATTTTTCACAAAAAAATAGCCTTTCCTAAATTCTTTATGAAGTTCCAGGTTTTTTTCATACCTGTATTAGGCTTGATTGCCTGGGCTTTAGAGTTTCCTGCGATGAAGCGCTATAAAAAAGAATATATTAAAAAGCATCCTGAGAAGAAAGGCGAAGATCTTAAGAAAACGGTTGAGTATTGTAAAAAATTATCCTCTAGACCAACAACTATCGTTAATTTTGTTGAGGGTACTAGATATACTTCTCACAAAGCTCTTAAAAGCGCTTATAAAAACTTACTTAATCCTAAAGCAGGTGGAATAGCAGTTATTTTAAAAAGCCTCTCAGATAGGATGGTAGGAGTTTTAAATACCACTATAGTGTATGATAATCCTAAGCAAACTTTGTGGGATTATATGATTAGAAAGACAAAAAAAATTAAAGTTAAAGTAGATCTTATTCCAATATCAGAAGTGCCTATGGGCGATTATTTTACTAGTGAAACAGATAAGAAGTATTTTCAAGTTTGGTTAAATAAATTTTGGCAAACTAATGATGAGTATATTTCTAAAGAGGCAAAGAAAATCACTCACTAATTATCAATAACCTTTTCTACTAAATTCCATACGACTACAGTGATAAAATATCATGCTCAATTTATTTTTAGTAATATATATAGCTAAAGTTAATCTAAAAGTAGTACGTCATTCCGTCAGGTAGTCACTGAGCGGAGTCGAATGTGCTAGACCTTGGAATCTAGCAAATAGCTGATGTTTAAGCTATTTGATCAAGTACTACTTTTAAACGAAGTAGCTATATATAGTCAACACTAGTTCTAAGTTGTTTTGTTAACTATGATATTTCGGCTATAAATATAGTTAGCTAATCAAACTAAACGACTGTCAATCTACTAGAGTAGTCTATTTTGAGATAAGGTTATAAGAAAAGTTTTTAGAAATAAAATTAGTTTAATGTATGCGGAAGCCAGTTAAGCTCAACAAATAAGAATAGTGCTGAATAAATACCCATAAAGATGAAAGGCATATATATTTCGAGTATTCTGATAGGTTTGAAAGATCCTTTTTGTTCAGCAATATGCTCTTCAGTTAACCATACTTTTGAAGGAAGTCGCTTCTCAAGAGACGGTACAATACTATTTTTTATTTGTATGTGATGTCTGAAAAATCTAACAATTTTCCACCATGCATAACAGAATACTAGTCCTGCGAAATAAGGTATAGTAACAAGAATACCAGATGGTGGATTTTCAACATTGATATTATTACTAATTGCTAGAGCAACTGTACCTACAAGAACAAGGTTGAAAACCAAAAAAAATAAGTTAATTACGATTCTTCTGTAGCTCGTTCTATCTGTTAATTCAACATATATTCTATATTGCTCGATCAGCAGTTGATTATACTGCTCATTAGATAAATTACTTTCGTCATCATTGCTCCATAATTTATCTTGTATATCTTTATGATTAATTTTTTCCATTTTGTTCCTTTTTTATCTATCAGTTCAAAAGAATTTTACAACCTTAATGCTATTATATTTTAAGACGATTATCAAACTTTTAATACTTTATAATCATCTATATCTATCTCCAGTGATTATATCAATAATTGTAGATGGTTGTGAAGACTTAACTTCTGTTTCTAGTATATAGATATTATTAAATATCTCATTAATCGAATGAGAATCGTTGATGAAGTCTTGCCCAGATATATTTGCACTAGTTGAAATAATTGCATTATTAATTTTAGAACAGATATTGGTTATTATGTAAGTAGTGACTAAGCGTATTGCAATAGTTGTTTTACCTCCAGTTAACCACTGAATATCTATTTTACCTGGTACTATCCAAGTTGTCGGTCGAGGCTGCTTAGAGCATATTTTATCGATTTGTTCATTAGAAAGTTTAGTAGTATCCACATATTCAAGTAAATGTTTGTAGTTATGGGAGATTATTATAAACCCTTTGCTTGAGTCTCTCTTTTTTAGATTAATAATTTTTTCGATAGCGTTTTTAGATATGTTGCAGCTTAAACCGTACACTGTATCTGTTGGAATACTAACAACTTGATTACTTGTAATCTCAGATATGATTTTATCCAAATCTTTTGTAAGCATATTTGATGTTATTGGTGGTTTATAAACTAGACATATTTTATTACATTTTATAAATAAAAAAACCTATAAACTATAAATAGCCTATAGGTTTTTTGTAGATTTAGATTTTTAAAGATCGAAGTTGAATTACTTCTTATTTAATTGCTCTTTGATTAGGTCACCAAGAGTTGTAGGAGTCATTTGTTCTACTTTGTAGTTAGACTTACCTGAAGCAGTATTATCTTCATCAACAGCTTTGATAGAAAGAGCAATACTTCTCTTCTTAGCGTCGATGTTGATGATTCTAGCTTCAACTTCTTGTCCTTCGCTTAGCTCATCACGAACATCTTTTGTATGCTCAGCAGAAATTTCAGAAATTCTGATGAAACCGTCAATGTTGTTATCAGCATCAAGCATAACTACTGCACCGTTGTCTTGTAGTTTAGTAACATTACCCTTTACTAAAGAACCTTTAGGGTGAATGTTTATGAAGTTCTTGAAAGGATCTTCAGAAAGTTGCTTCATGCTAAGAGCGATTCTCTCAAGATCAGTATTTACAGAAACTAATACAGCTTCTACATCATCACCTTTCTTAAGCTCTTTGATTGCTTTAGCTGGGTTATCCCATGCAACATCTGAAATATGTACAAGACCATCGATACCACCTTCTAAACCGATGAATACACCAAATTCAGTGATTGATCTAATTTTACCAGTTACTTTATCGCCAGGCTTGTAGTTTTTCTCAAACTCATTCCAAGGATTTGCTCTACATTGTTTGATACCAAGAGAGATTCTGTGATTATCAGCATCTAACTCAAGTACGATAACTTCAACTTCTTGACCGATTGATACAGCTTTATGAGGGTTAACGTTCTTATTAGTCCAATCCATTTCTGAAGTATGAACAAGACCTTCGATACCTTCTTTCAACTTAACAAAACAACCATAGTCAGTAATGTTAGTCACTGTACCCATAAGCTTAGCACCTACAGGAAGCTCGTTAGCGATATTCAACCATGGATCTTCACCAAGTTGTTTGATACCTAGAGATATTCTTTGTTTCTCTTTGTCGAACTTGATTACTTTAACATCGATTTCTTGGCCGATAGATAGTACATCTGTAGGGTGGCTGATTCTGCTCCAAGAGATATCAGTGATGTGTAATAAACCATCAACTCCACCAAGATCAATAAACGCACCGAAATCAGTGATGTTTTTAACGATACCTTGAAGAACACTACCTTCAGAGATTTTCTCTAACATAGCATCTCTATCGCCAGAATTGTTTTCTTCGATAACAGCTTTTCTAGAAACAACGATATTGTTTCTCTTAGTATCGATTTTAACAACTTTTAATTCGATATCTTTGTCTTCTAAATGAGCTACATCTTTGATAGGTCTTGTATCAACTAGTGAACCAGGTAAGAATGCTCTTAAACCTTCAACATCCATAGTGTAACCACCACGAACGTGATTAGTGATTTTACCAAGAACAGTTTCATTGTTTTCGAATGCTTTTTCGATTCTATCCCAAAGCTCGATTTTCTTAGCTTTATCTCTAGATAATCTAGTTTCACCGCAGCTGTTGTCTAGAGCTTCTAAAACAACGTTGATTTTATCACCAGCAGCTACTTCTAGTTCGCCATTACTGTTTTTTAGAGAAGAAACTGGAATAAAAGATTCTGATTTAAGACCAGCATCAATCATTGCAAATTCTTTGTCTATGCTTACTACAGTTGCTTCGATGATTTTACCTATTCTCATCTCTGTTTGTTTTAGAGACTGCTCAAATAGTTCTTTGAAATTTTCTGACATTTTTTGATTTCCATTTCCAGTGTGGTTGGTTATACATAGTTTGACAAGTACCCACTGGTTTATATATAAAAGTACTAGCAAACAATTATGTAATGTATTATCTTATCTAAGAGACTCGAATTCTTCAAGATAAAATTACTAAAACTTATGTCTAATTATCCGAAAGATGATATTTTTTTTATGCAGAAAGCTTATGAGCAGGCGTTGTTGGCTTATAAGGCTGGAGAAGTTCCCATAGGCGCTGTTCTTGTCAAAGATAATCAAATAGTAGCCCAAGATTTTAACAAAACTATAATACTTAACGACCCAACAGCTCATGCGGAAATTTTAGTTTTACGACAAACGGCCAAGGAGCTTGAAAACTATAGATTAGTTAGTACAAAATTGTATGTTACTTTGGAGCCATGTATAATGTGTTTGGGTGGTTTAATTCAGGCTAGAGTGTCTGAGTTGATTTATGCTTGTGATGATACTCGTGTTGGAATTTTCTCTCGGGAGAAGTTGCATCAAAATAAGAGTATTAATCATAATTTTAAAGTAACATCTGGTGTGATGACTGAGGAGTGTAGTAAGCTCTTGAGAGATTTTTTTAAATTAAGAAGAAGTTAGGTATTTGTGAAAAAAGAAAAAATTGTCGTTTTATATGGTGGGGACTCTCCAGAGCGTGAGGTGTCTCTAAAATCTGGTAAAGCAGTTTTAGATTCTTTACTAAACCAAGGTTATGATGTTGTTGGTTTAGATGCAAGCTCAAAAGATTTGGTTGTTAAACTTTTGGAGTTAAATCCTGACAAATGTTTTATTGCGCTACATGGTGAAGATGGAGAAAATGGTAGAGTTGCAGCGCTACTTGAATTGCTGGGG
Source organism: Francisella noatunensis subsp. noatunensis (assembly GCF_009823375.1). Taxonomy (GTDB): domain Bacteria; phylum Pseudomonadota; class Gammaproteobacteria; order Francisellales; family Francisellaceae; genus Francisella; species Francisella noatunensis. Next base: position 5,826 of record NZ_WBSX01000011.1, read on the forward strand.
ATTAAGCATACAGGTTCAACTATGAAATCATGTGTTGTAACAATGGATAAGATGATTTCCAAGGAAGTTCTAATGCATTATCGTATGCCTACACCCATGGCAAAATTTCTTACAGATAGATTGGTTGAGGCTGACGAGATCAGTTTCCCAGTTGCTGTTAAACCAAGTAGTGGTGGATCTAGTATGGCTACTTTTAAAGTAAAAAGTTTTGAAGAGCTTGAAAATGCCTATCAACAAGCATCAAAGTATGGTGAAGTGATGATTGAACAGTGGGTTACTGGGAAAGAGATAACAGTGGCTATTGTTAATAATGATGTTTATTCATCTGTTTGGATAGAGCCATTAAATGAGTTTTATGACTATGAGTCAAAATATAGCGGCAAGTCTATATATCACGCACCAAGTGGATTATGTGAGCAAAAAGAGCTAGAGGTTCGACAGTTAGCTAAGAAAGCGTATGATCTATTAGGCTGCAAAGGTCATGCTCGAGTAGATTTTATATATGATGATAAGGGAGATTTCTACATTATGGAGATTAATTCATCTCCAGGAATGACAGAGAATAGTCTATCTCCTAAGTCTGCGGCGGCTGAGGGTATTGACCTTGACAGCTTTGTTAAATCAATACTAGAACAGGCGCAATGCTAAAGATTTTTAAGAAATTTTTTATACTAGGTTTTATTTTTGTAATAGTCTTGGGCGCTACAGTTTTTATTGTTAGCAAAACGGATAAGAAAATTTCAAGAGTAGATGTGGTTTCTAATGATGGTCTAGTCTATATTTCAAAACAAGATTTGATCGACAAAATAATAAGCTTAAACAACAAACAATGGTTTGATCTAGATATCGATACTGTTGAGAAGTATTTCTATAATATGCAGGGGGTTGATTATACTATAGTAAAGAAGGTATGGCCATCAACTCTAGTTGTTTATATTTATGATCATAAGCCTGTGGCGTATTGGAATAATAACCAAATTCTGCTTGATAATATGGATATTATTACTCCAGTTGTTTTTGATTATGATAAAAACTTACCATATATAGATAGTAATGATGACACAAGTAAAGACTATATTTATGAAACTTTGCTAGAGTTAAATAAGCTTGCTAAAAATAACAAAATGCAAATAGTCAAAATATCATATAGAGGCAATCAATTTAGTGTTTTACTTTCTGATGATATTGAAGTGGTCTTAGGTTCGGTAAAACTAAAAAAAAGATTAGAACTATTTTTTAAGTTATATAAGGATGTTAAAAACTATAAATCCGCGAAATATTTTGATATGAGATATAGTGACGGTTTTGCAGTAAAGTATAACTAGAAAAAGATTTATTTTATTGGTTTTCTATGATAATAAGCTTATAATGTAATATAAGTGCATGAAAGTAAAAAAATATCTGTCTTAGATTGGGGCTTTATATAATGGGTTTTGGGAATAGTAATTTTTGTGCGGTAGATTTGGGCTCTCATAAAATCACCGTTGCAATTGGACAACTTGCTGAAAATAACAGTATAAAAATATTAGGAGTTAGCCAAAAACAATCAAAAGGTATAAAACAAGGTTCTGTAATTAACCTTGAGATGGCTATGGAAACACTAAATGCAGCTTTAGATGAAGCAAAGAGCATCGCAGGAGTAGATATTAAAGAAGTTACTCTTGGAGTAAGTGCTCCTAGTATCAGTGGTTTTAACTCTTATGGTTTAGCAGCAGTCGAGAATGGAGAAGTAAGTTTAGAAGATTTGGCGATGGCTATTAAGACAGCAAAAGCTGTACCAATGTCTGCTGATACTGAAATGCTTCATGTTCTTCAAAGAGATTACATAGTTGATGGTCAGTCTGGTGTTACTGAGCCAATCGGTATGTTTGCGGTTAGGCTTGAGTCTAATGTCCACATTATCGTAGCATCCTCTAGAATGTTGCAAAACGTCCGCAAATGTGTTTCAAGTTGTGGCTATGTCATAGAAAACTTGGTTGTAGAACATTTGGCTGCGAGTAGTGCGACTCTGACTGATAATGAAAGAGAAATGGGTGTTTGTCTTGTAAATATTGGCGCTGATTCAACGAGTTTTTCTGTGTTCGCAGATGGAGGTATTTGTTATACTTCGAGTATTAAGACTGGTGGAGCAAGTATTTCTTCAGATATATCTAAAGTATTTAGGCTTCCTATTGAAGCAGCTGAAAGTTTGAAACTACAATTTGGCTATTCAGCGAGTAAGTATCTTAAAAATCCAGATGAGAAAATAGATATACCAAATTCATTAGGTAATGCTAAAAAAAGAATATCATTGCAGGACTTGTCTTTGGTTATAGAGGCTAGAGTTGAAGAGATATTTGAATCTTTATATCGCGAATTAGATCAAAACCGTTTGTTGGAAGTAATTTCTTCTGGTATTGTTTTCACTGGTGGTGGTGCCAAGTTAAAAGGATTAGCAAGGCTTGCCGAAGATATGTTTAAACTTCCTGTACGAGTAGGTGGTCCTATCGAGGTTTCTGGTGCAAGTGAGGTTGTACACAATCCATCATATTCAACAGTTGTGGGATTGTTGAAGTATGCTGCAGAAAATAGTGATGCAACTAATGATCAAAAAAATGATGATGATGTTATGGAGATAGATGAAAGTACAACTAAGTCTAAGAAAAAGATAATATCATCTGTTAAAGGTTGGTTTTCAAATAATTTTTAAGTTAAGTAGTAAGTGAATCTAAAAGTAAAGGAGTAATTATATGTTTGATTTTAATGATTCAATGGTTTCAAATGCCATAATTAAAGTTGTTGGTGTTGGTGGTGGTGGCGGTAATGCTGTGCAACATATGTGTGAAGATGTTACTGATGTTGAGTTTTTTGCACTGAACACTGATGGTCAAGCATTATCTAAGTCAAAAGTACAAAATATATTGCAAATAGGTACTAATCTTACAAAAGGTCTAGGTGCTGGTGCAAATCCTGAGATCGGTAAAAGAGCAGCAACTGAAGATAGAGCAAAGATTGAGCAACTTCTTGAAGGTGCAGATATGGTTTTCATCACAGCTGGTATGGGTGGTGGGACAGGTACTGGTGGTGCGCCTGTAGTTGCTGAAGTAGCAAAAGAAATGGGTATACTAACTGTAGCTGTGGTCACTAAGCCTTTCCCGTTTGAAGGACCAAGAAGAATGAAAGCCGCTGAGTATGGTATTGATGAGCTAACTCAACATGTTGACTCTATAATTACTGTACCAAATGAGAAGTTACTAAGCGTACTTGGCAAAGGAGCATCGCTAATCGATGCTTTTAATGCTGCTAATGATGTACTAGGTAATGCTGTTAAAGGTGTTTCTGAGCTTATCACTAAGCCAGGTCTTATCAACGTTGACTTCGCTGACGTTAGAGCTGTAATGACTGATATGGGTCTAGCTATGATGGGTATGGGTGAAGCTACTGGTGAAAATAGAGCAAGAGAAGCTGCTGAAGCTGCGATTTCTAGTCCATTGCTTGAAGATATAAATCTTGATGGTGCTAAAGGTGTAATCGTAAATATTACAGCTAGTATGGATATGTCTATTGGTGAGTTTGAAGAAGTTGGTGAAGTGATTAGATCATTTATTTCTGATGAAGCTATCGTAATTGCAGGTACAGTTATTGATCCTGATATGACTGACTCTATGAAAGTAACTGTTGTAGTTACTGGTATAGAAAAAGTAGCTATGAGAAGAGGCTTTGGTGTAGAGAAGACAACATCTAATCCGTCACAAGGTTACTCAAGCAAGCCTTCACTATCTTTTTCAAGAAGTGAAGATGTTTCTAGCTCTGCTAGTGCTCCGAAAACAGAATCTGAAGATGTTAATAAATCAGATATTCCAAGTTTCCTTAGAAGAAGATAATTTCTTATAGATTTTTCTTATTCTCAAAATAATTTAAATATATTGCTATAGCTCTAAAATCTTATTGATTCTATATCAATATAGTTCTTTGACATATATAATTTAGATATTGATGTTTTGTATATACGTTTGGTTTATGGACTGTCATGTCGAAATATATTGGGTATTTCCGACTGTGTTTTCTATAGTAACTTGATTGTATATATTTAGAGAGGTTAAGAATGAAGCAAAAAACTATTTCAAAAGAATTTTCGGTTACGGGTATTGGCCTACATTCTGGTGTAGATGTTTCTATGACTGTTAAGCCAGCTAGTATTAATACTGGTATAGTATTTCGTCGAGCAGACTTGAACCCTGTTGTGGATATTAAAGTTACACCATCTAATATCAAAGAAGCTATAATGTGTACATTATTGACAAAAGATGGTGATCAAAGTTTGTCAGTATCAACTATTGAGCATTTAATGTCGGCATTTGCAATGTTTGAAGTTGATAATGTTCTAATCGAAGTTAATGCCCCAGAGTTGCCAGTAATGGATGGTAGTTCTTATGAGTTTACACAGCTATTAAAAGAAGTTAGTATTGTTGAGCAAGAGAGTGACCGTAAAGGAATCAAAATTCTAAAGCCTGTAAGAGTTGAGCATGAGGAAAAATTCGCAGAAGTTTTACCTAGTGATATTCTTAAGTATGAGTTTAAGATTGAGTGGGATCATCCAGTAATTGCTGCAACAAACGATCATATCGTATTTGAGTATAGTCTTGATGAATATATCAAAATGGTTTCAAAAGCGAGAACATTTGGTTTTTATGAACAGCTTGCATATTTGCATCAAAATAATTTAGCAAAAGGTGCATCATTAGATAATGCGATAGGAATTACTAATGATGGTGTTCTTAACGAAGGAGGCTTACGTTACGAAGATGAATTTGTAAGACATAAACTATTAGACGCAATTGGTGACTTTTATGTTGGTGGTTACATATTGGGGCATTTCAATTGCTTTAAATCTGGTCATACTCTTAATAATAAACTTTTACATGCTATTTTTGCAGATAAAGAAGCATGGGAGTATATTTAATCTGTTAAAAATATATCTTCATCGCTAATTTGTATAGCTAGAGATTCTTTTATTAGCTTAACATTTTGATCATTATGGATTTTCTTAACTGCATTTTCACGCTTAATTTCAGCGGGAGATTTGTGATTAGAGTTATTAGAAGTTGCTAGATTTTTAATATCTAGTCTAAAGCCTGGGCTATCTAAATGCTGACTAATGGCTGACTGTAGTTTTGCTATACTTTGTGGATCAAGTTCTAAAATTTTCTTAGCATCATCATTAAGCTGAATTTCAAATATATCATTAGTTTCATTTATCAGGTGACTATTAAATGCTAAGGTTTTTGTAAAACCCTTTAGTTTGATTGCATTTAGTAGATTGAACCATTTTTTATCCAAAGATTCTTCTGAAGTATTACTTTGTAATGATTTACTTGGCTTGGAAGTATTGTTTTGCCTATTAGGTTCGCTAAACTGCCTTTGTGGTTGTGGTTGTGGTTGTGGTTGTGGTTGTGGTTGTGGTTGTGGTTGTGGTTGTGGTTGTGGTTGTGGTTGTGGTTGTGGTTGTGGCTGTAAAGCATTTTTTAGGGCTTTGATGTCATTTTTTGTCTCAGAAGAAATGTGATGGCTAGTGGTTGATGAGTGATTGCTACTAGTTAAGTTTTTTTTTTGGAAGGCTATTAGTCTAAGTACAGCCATTGTTACACCTGTCTCAAAGCTAGGAGCTAGGGATATATCTTTTTTAGCAGTAATTGTTAGTTGGTATAAAAAATGTGCTTGTTCAACAGAAATTTTATCAAGAACTTTATTGATAATATCTGTATCAATATCATTAATCGCATCTAGAGACTGTGTGAAACTATAAATACAACAAGCAAACCATATCTCAGCGATTCTATCTAGCACAGCATCAGCATTGCTTTCTGTAAGAGTTAAATTTTTTACAGCAGGCAACACCGCACCTGGGTTGTTTTCGATAATAGCTTCGATAATATTATAGACTTCCTCACTATCTATAATCCCAAGCATTTGTTTGATTTGAGTTTGCTTAAGTTCACCACTACAAAAGCTTATGGCTTGATCAAGTAAACTTAGAGCATCTCTAAGGCTACCTTTTGCATGGTATGCGATATAGTCTAGTGATTGTTCATCAGAGCTTATATTTTCTTTATTAAGAACTACTTTTAGCTGATCCTTGATATCTGATTGTGAGATATGCTTTAGATGTAGTTGAATACAACGTGAAAGTATTGTGACGGGTATTTTATGATAATCTGTGGTTGCTAATATAAATTTGACATATTCAGGAGGCTCTTCTAATGTTTTTAGTAAAGCGTTAAAGCTCTGTTTGGATAACATGTGAACTTCATCTATCAGATATACTTTATAGCGACCTTGAGATGGCATGTATTGGATATTATCTAGAATCTCTTTTGTTTCTTCGACTCCTGTGCGCGATGCAGCATCAATCTCAATCAAATCTATAAAACTATTATTATTAATTGCTAGACAGTTTTCACACTTATTACATGGCTCCGCTGTAACACCAGTTTTACAATTTAGACATTTTGCTAGTAATCTACCAAGTGTTGTTTTGCCTACACCACGAGTGCCTGTAAATAAATAGGCATGATGGACTTTTTGTGTTTCCAGAGCATGTACTAGACTATTAAGCGCATGCTGTTGTCCTGCAACTTCTGAGAATGATTGTGGTCTATATTTACGAGCTAATGCTTGATATGACATCTGTAAATTTTTTATTAGAAATCTTATAATAAATGATAACAAACTTAAGCCAAAAGAATAAGAGAGTATTTAAATAACTTTCAATACTCTTTGTTTGTAAAATTCAGCACAAAAATATAAAATCTATACACAAAATTTAACCAATAAATATCAATAAAATGGAATCTATAAATTATAAGATTGTATTAAAAGATCTAACGGCCCGTATTGAATCTTTACGGGACTATCTTTGACTATGATGTCAAAAAAGAAAAGCTAACAGAAGTTCTCATGGAGCTAGAAGATGGCTCAATTTGGGATAATCCAGAGTATGCACAAAACTTGGGCAGACAAAAAGTAGAGCTTGAGAATATTGTGCACAATTGTGAGCATATTTCAGAAACTCTAGAAACTTTGACAGAGCTACTTGAGCTTGCTGAAGAAGATGAATCTTTGATGCAAGAAATTGCAAAGGATACTCAAGATGTCACAGCTGAAATTGAGAAACTAGAGTTTCGTAGAATGTTTTCTGGTCAGATGGATCCTAATAATGCCTTTTTGGATATTCAATCAGGTTCAGGTGGTACAGAAGCACAGGATTGGGCTGAGATGCTGATGCGTATGTATATGCGTTGGGCAGATAGTCACGGCTTCAAGGTAACTGTTGATGATGTATCAGATGGTGATGTTGCTGGTATCAAAGGTTGTACTTTAAAGATTGAAGGTGAATATGCTTATGGTTGGCTTCGCACAGAGACAGGTATTCACAGGCTAGTGAGGAAATCACCATTTGACTCAAATAGTAAGCGCCATACTTCCTTTGCATCGGTGTTTATATCACCAGAGGTTGATGATGATATTGATATAGAGATTAATCCAGCAGATCTGCGTGTTGATACATATAGAGCATCAGGAGCTGGTGGACAGCATATCAACAAAACTGATTCTGCAGTGAGAATAACTCACATTCCTACAAATATAGTCGTACAAAGTCAAAGTGATAGATCACAGCATAAAAATCGTGATAGTGCAATGAAACAGCTAAAGTCAAAATTATATGAGATGGAGCTACAAAAACGTAACGCTGAAAAGAATGCTCTTGAAGACTCAAAAGCCGATATTGGTTGGGGTAGCCAGATTCGCTCTTATGTATTAGATCAGTCTCGAATCAAAGATTTAAGAACGGGTGTTGAGAATACAAATACTCAAGCAGTTTTAGATGGTGATTTAGATAAGTTTATTGAGGCTAGCCTAAAAAGTGGGTTATAATAATTAGTTATTGTAAATAAAATTCGATACTTAACTGCGTAAGTTTTAGCGATATGTTTTTTTATGGCAGAAAAGTATGCACAACTACCTAGCACTTGCTACTGCTTATTTGCATTATCATTAGCAAAAGCTAACCATAAAAGTTTAAAAAATATAGGGTGAAAAGATGAGTAGTAAATTAAAAGATTTAATAAAAAATTCGATTAAAGAATATTTAGATGCAAATGAGATAACAGTAAAAGATGCTGTTAGAGGTAAGATTAGAGAGCAGATTAGCGAGTCTCTTGGTCAAGTGAGTGAAATAAATGATGATGTTGTAGAGCAAATAAAAACTCTTGTTAAAAAGCATATAACAGATATGCAAGAGAACTCACAAATAACATTAAGAAAAGAGAAATTACAAACACTAGCTGAACAAAATAATGGTATTAGCCATCCAAATAGCTTTAGAAGAAATGTTGTTGCTCATGCTTTACAAAATCAATATGCACAATATTCAAAACAAGAACTTGAGGAGCTTGAGGATAAAAAGCAATACAATATCACAGGTAGGGTAGTTCTTCGTCGTGTGATGGGTAAGGCTTCTTTTATTACATTGCAGGATTATTCAGGTAGAATACAGGTTTATTTAAAAAAGAGTGATTTACCAGAAGGGCAATATGAAACTTTTAAGAATCTATGTGATTTAGGTGATATTGTTGGTATTACTGGGACTATGTTTAAGACTAATACAGGTGAGCTTTCTGTAGAGGCTAGTCACTTTGAGATTTTGACAAAAGCTATCAGACCTTTACCTGATAAGTTCCACGGATTAGCAGATCAAGAGATGAGATATCGTCAAAGATATGTTGATTTAATCACAAATGAAAAAGCTCGTGAAGTTTTTAAAGTTCGTTCAAAAGTAGTCAGCTTTATCCGTAACTATTTTGATAAATTGGATTTTATGGAAGTAGAGACTCCTATGATGCATGTTTTACAAGGTGGTGCAGCAGCTAAGCCATTTAAAACACATCATAACGCTTTGGATATGCCATTATACTTGCGTATAGCTCCGGAGCTTTATCTAAAAAGACTGGTTGTTGGTGGCTTTGAGAGAGTGTATGAGATAAACCGTAACTTCAGAAATGAAGGTGTATCTTCACGTCATAATCCAGAATTTACAATGCTAGAGTTCTATATGGCGTATGCTGATTATAATGATCTTATGGATCTAACAGAAGATATGCTATCTAAGCTTGTACAAGAGGTTATAGGTAGTGAAATACTTGAGTATGGTGAATATAAGATTAACTTTGGTGGTAAGTATGAGCGTATTTCAATGGTTGATTCAATCGTTAAATATAATGATGATATTACCAAAGAAGATTTAGCAACATTTGAATCTGCAAAAGCTCTTGCTGAGAAGCTGAAGATAAAAGTAGAAGCTTATCATGAACTTGGTCATCTAATAAATGAAATATTTGAAGAAACTGTTGAGCATCAACTGATTCAGCCAACATTTATAACAGATTATCCAGCTGTAGTTTCACCTCTAGCACGTAGACAAGATGGTAATCCTGAGTTTACTGATAGATTTGAATTCTTTGTTGGTGCACGTGAGATTGCTAATGGTTTCTCTGAGCTAAATGATGCTGAAGATCAGGCAGAACGTTTTAGAAAGCAGGTTGAAGCAGCGGCATCTGGTGATGATGAAGCTATGCCTTATGACAAAGATTATATCCGTGCTCTAGAGTATGGTATGCCTCCTACAGCAGGGCAGGGTATCGGTATTGATAGATTAGTAATGTATCTGACAAATTCACAGTCTATCAGAGATGTAATATTGTTCCCACACATGAAGCCTGAGTAATCTAAGTTCTAAAAATATTCTTAAATTATTGTTTAATAAAAGGAAGTATATGTCTAAAGAAATTATTAGTCACGGTGTATTTAATAACTATGATAAAGCTTATAATGAAATCAAGCTTAGAATAGCCAATGATGAAAGTTTGTTGCAGCTTTTAAACCAGCTATAAGGTTGTCCTTTAGGTAGGTTTTTAATTCAAAATAGAGGACTTAATGCATATTGGACAAAAGTTATAACTCAAAATAAGGGTAATTATAGTAATGATTTTGAATCAAAACTTATAACTACACCTCCTATATTTAATGCTACTCAGGAAAGATATCGGATTTTTAAGCAGCAAATCTTAGGCTTATTGAATGGCTCAAAAATATTATCTGTACCAGCAGGACTTTTACCAGAGTTTTCTCAAGAGTTAATTTTATCTAAAAATTTTGATATTGATGCCTATGATCTTGATAGTAATTGTGAGATTCAAAGTGGTTTGTCTGAGTTAGAAAATGTTAATTACATTGTTAAAGATGTATTTAAAATGGGTGTTGAAAATCATTATGATGCAGTTATTAGTAATGGCCTTAATATTTATCTTAAAACAAATGATGAAGTGCAAAAGTTTTTTCAAATATTAAGTAACTCTTTAAAACGGAAAGGTATACTTATTTCTAGTTTTATTGCATCATTAGAAGGATCAAATATCAGGAGTACAGAGGATGCTAAATTTGGTAAACAAATTTTTGCTGATATTCTAAATGTTACTTGGACAAAAACTCATATGGAAGTTGAGTTCCGAGAAATATTATCTAGCTGTGGCTTTGACATTAAAGAAATAATTTATGATAGTCAAAAAATGTTTCCAACAGTAGTGGCTATTAAAAAATAGTTTATATTTTAATGATCATCATCATAACTAGCTTTATGAGATTTACCTTCTATATATGAAGTAAACGCGATTAGTAATGCTGATACCACAAATACTAAGTGGATAGCTGCTGACCATGCTAAGTCTCTGTCAGATGAATGAGATACTTCTAGAAACTTCTTCAAAAGAGAAATAGAAGATATACCTATGATAGAGCCAGCAATCTTTAGTTTAACAGCATTTGGAGATAGCTTTTTAATCCAAACAGGCTGACCGCCACCTTTTTTATCAAGGTTCATTTTACTTACGAAGTTCTCATAACCACTTATGACTACAATGACTACAAGGTTTGCTACTAGTACAACATCACATAGTGTCAGAGCTAATATAATAAGCTGATCTTCATCAATGCTGCTATAAGCAGTGAATAAATGATGAAGTTCATGATATATCTCATAGATAAAGCCAAATAAAACTAGCGATAAAAGCAAATAGATTGGTGCTTGAAGCCAACGAATTCCAAATATAAACATTTCTATTACTGATAGTATTTTATTTATGAATCTACTCATGAGCTAAATCCTTATAGAGTTTTTAAATTAATTATTCCGTAAGTAAAGATATCTTAGACAAAACTTAAAAGCAACTAACAACTATCAAATAATATATGATAAGTAATATAAGTAAATATAGTATGAAAAATTAAATATCTCTTTACGAAGAGACTTTTTCTAATAGTTTAACTATATGAGAATGGTTATTAGCTTTAGCATCCTCAAGAGGAGTTTTACTCCATCTATCTTTAGCGTTAGGATTTGCACCTTTGCGTATAAGATATTTGACTACTTCTTCATGACCTTCTGTTGAAGCTAGGTGTAGAGCAGTTCTTTTGTCGTAGTCTCCTTTGCTAATATCTACGCCCAACGCTACAGCTCTTTTGATTTCTGATAAGTCACCATTGCTAGCTGCCCAAATTAGTTCAAGAGTTAGGTTTGAATCTATAGTTCCTCTACCTTCAACTGGATTGATTTTATCGCAATGAGCAATATGATCATAGTTATGAAAACTAAACTTTTCTACCAATCTTTTACTAAATTCAACCCCTCTAACAGAGTTGTGATTATTGTCTAAACGTGGAGAAAAAATTGCGAATCCGCCAACATTAGGTATAGCTATAGCTAGTGCTCCTGATACACCGGATTTAGCCGGTAACCCAACTGAGAATGCATATTCTCCAGAAAAATCATACATTCCACATGAATACATCATTGATAAGCAGTTACGAATCGTTGTTGGAGAGAATATTTTTTTGTGTGTGAAAGGACATATACCTCCATTAGCAATAGAGCCCATAATCTTAGACATTTTTTTAGCATTTACTTGTATAGAACAAGTTTGGAAATAAAAATCTAAAGAAGCGTCAATATTTGTATTCTGTGGAAATGCTCCGACCTCTTTCATAAAGTATGCTAAGGCATAGTTTCTGTTAGCAGTTTCTTTTTCAGAATGATACACAGCGTTATCAAAACCTATAGTCTCACCGCCAGCTAGATTCTCCCAAACGTTAGTTATATATCCAAATCTATCAGCAAGGTTCCACTCTGGTTTAATCAATGAACACATCATTATTGCACCAGAGTTTATCATCGGATTGTGAGGGCGGTCATATTTGTTTAGTGCTATTGCATTGAATGTAATACCACTAGGCTCTCTACCAACATGCTTATGAACCTTATCTTCTCCGTTTTCTTCTGTTGCGATACAATACGTGATAGGCTTAGCTGTTGATTGAACACAATATGGATGTTCAAAGTCACCAAGTGTAATCATCTGACCATCTACACTACAAAAAGCAACAGCAAAAAGTTCGGAGTCTACTCTTGCTAATTGAGGAATATATGTAGCATTTTTGCCAGTATTATTTTTTTTAGTTTCTTCAAATATTTGTTCAATCTCTTTACGGAAATCTTTAAAATTTGGAATTGTAAATCCTTTGTTGACAGATTTCTCGATTATACCACTACTATCAGAAGTTATTTCTTTGAATTTTTTAAAGTCAATTCTGTCTATAATAGTTAATTTATCTAACTCAGCTCTTAACTTCTTAGTGCGTGGATCATCATTAGTTATACCTGCATCATCTAGAATAGCTATGATGTCGAACTTGGTTAAAAAACCATCGTTGTTACAGATAGCATTAAAAATATTTTTATAATACTCATCGCCAGAAGATCTAGTTCTAATTGGTTTGTTTTTCATTTAGATGATTTAATCTAGAATTACGTAAATTAGTATTTTACCGAAAAAAAGAAAGATTTGATATATAGATAATATTAGTTGATAGCAGCATTTGCTAGAGCCATAGCAACTACGTAAGGATCAGCATTCGCGCCAGGTCTTCTATCTTCAAGGTAACCACAACCTTTAAGTGCAACAGGTCTAGGAATTCTAATAGAACATCCTCTATCAGCATCACCGACACTGAAAGTGTTCATGTCAGAAGTCTCTAACTTGCCTGTTAATCTTTCATGAAGATTATAACCATAGTTTAAGATATCTTTTTTATGATTTTCCTCTAATGATGCACATATTTTCTTAATAGCGTCTCTTCCTGTCTCAGGGTTTCTTGTTTTGCTTGTAGAGAAGTTAGTGTGAAGACCTGCACCATTCCAATCACCTTTAATGGGTTTGTTATCAAAAGATATATCTATACCGTACTTTTCACCTAGTCTTTCTAGAAGCCATCTTGCTAAGTGAGTATGATCAGATATGTTTAGTATCCCAGCATCTTCACCTTCAACATCTCTGTAGCCGATTTGGAATTCCCACTGTCCAGGCATAACCTCTGCATTTATACCATAAAATAGTATTCCAGCATCTAAACAAGCTTGCATATGAGCTTCTACTAAATCACGACCGTAGGCTTTGCTATTTCCAGCACTACAATAATAAGGGCCTTGTGGACCTGGGAATCCTGTAGTAGGCCATCCAAGTGGTCTACCATCTTTGAACATTGTATATTCCTGTTCAAATCCTGCCCACATATCTTGGCAGTCAGCGCTCGCTAATAGAGCTCTTAGTTTAGCTCTATTGTTTGTTGTATGTGGAGTCTCTCCGTCTGGATTATAAACTTCACACATAACGAGATATCCACATTCTCTCAAAGGGTCGATTACAAAATTGACAGGTTTTAGAATGCAGTCTGAATTATCACCTGTAGCCTGATTCGTAGAAGAACCATCAAAGTTCCATTCAGGAAAGTCATCAGTAGTCTCAAAATCTTTAAATGGTAAAACTCTTCCTTTAGACCTAAGTCCAGGTACAGGATCTGAACCATCAATCCATATATATTCAGCGGTCACTACTTTCATATCTTTACTTATATTCCTTAACATTGATTAATTAATCCTGATTAATGATATCAATTGTCTAAAAAAAGTAAATAATACCTATAGCTTCGCAATAAAAAATCTCAAAACTGAGTTAGAAAACTTCAAAGACTATTTCATTAAGCAAGAGCTTAATATTGCCTTTTTCTGCGCCTTTAATATATAAATCAGTCTGTAGGCATTTCTCAAGACCTATTGATATTTTTTCAGCACTAGTCTTATTTGCTAAACTGATATAGAATTTCTGTTTTGAAGGCCAGATATTATTGTCTTTAAATATCTTTTGGTGATATGTTGGTTGTGTATTTTTGAGCTGAGAGATTATTCTTAATTCTCTTTTGATAGCCCATAGCACTAGAGGAGGTTTGTCATTTTCAGTTAGAATACTATTGAGAATTTTTAGCGCTTTAGTTTTTTGTTGAGAGAGAAGGGCTTCAGAAAGATCAAATACATCAAAGTTTGCATGTTCGTGTATAAATGGACGAATTGTGTTTTCATCATAAGTTTGAGTACTTTGGCGTGATAGTAGCTTGATAATTTGTTTAGAAGCAATCAGATTTCCCTCTGTTTTTTGTACTAGTAGTTGAATTGCTGGTTTAGTCAGAGTTAGTCCAAGTTGTTTAGCTTCATAGTCTATTATGTTTATAGCGTTATCAGTATTAGGGTCGAATATTCTGATATGTATAGCACGATGCTCTAAACTTTGGAACCACTTAGCTGAGAGGTTTTGTTTTTTCATACCACTGAAAACTAACAAGTAAACATTATCATCTTCATTTGTTAATTTATCAGCTAATGCTTGCTGGAGTTTTTTCTGAGGAGGTTTATCGAAGTTGAACTGAATAAGTTTATCCATAGAAAATAGGCTTAAGCTATCAACTTCACCATACAATATATCTAAGTTTTGCTCATTTAAATCATGGTGTGAAATTTCATAGTTTTTTGCTTTAAACTGATCTATTATTTTTTCTATAACATTATGTTTCTGTAAGGGCTCATCACCTGTGATTATGAAAAGCTTATATTCTGTTAAATCATTTTTTTTGAGTAGATCAAAATAACTTAGTTGCATAATATTAAAAAAGTTTAATTATAGTTGGATATCATATTTAGTTTACTATACTGGTTAATAGATAAAAAACTAAAAGCGTACAATATGAAAAAAATATCATCAATAACTCTGATTTTACTTGCAGTATTACTAACAGGTTGTGTAACAAAGCCGGATAATATTAAGCCGGTTGAGAATTTTCAAGCACAAAAATATCTAGGTAAATGGTATGAAATAGCTAGATTTGATAATAGTTTTGAGAAGGGCATGACAGAAGTGTATGCTGAGTATAGCCTAAATTCTGATGGTTCGATAAAAGTTGTAAATAGTGGCATTACTCCAGCGACTGGTGAGAGAAGTTATGCAACGGGTATCGCTAAATTTGTAGATGGAGATGATCAAGGGTATCTTAAAGTGTCGTTCTTTAGACCATTTTATGGGGCTTATGTAGTATTTAAACTTGATGATTATAAGTATGCGTATGTCGCTGGAGCTAATAAGAATTATTTATGGTTGTTATCAAGAACCAAAACTGTACCACCAAGCGTTAAAGAGGATTTTGTCAAAAAAGCTAAATCGCTAGGTTTTGATACTAATAATCTAGTATGGGTTAAGCAATAGTTGCTCTCAAAACAAAATAATCTTTATAAACCTTCTATTCCCATATTTTTAATCTAACAGAAAAAGGCTAAAATATATCTATTCTTATTAGAATTTTTAGAAGATGAAAGGATTGACAGATTTCAATAGATTTGATTTTGGTTGGTTAGTCGTTAGTATTGGTATGGCTGTTGGTGCAGGGATTGTACTGGTGCCTGTGAGTGTTGGAGTTGTTGGTTTTGCAGTCTTTGTGGTGTCAATACTGATAGCTTATCCTGGTATTTATCTGTTTCAAAAGTTATATATAGAGACTTTATTTGCTGCAAAACAACCTAAGCCATATAAAGAGACTGTAGCCGAATTATTGGGCAATAAATGGGCTGTTTTTTTAGGGGCGGTATATTTATTGATGATGCTAACATGGACTATTATATACGCTGAGGTTGTAGCAAAGTCTCTAGCAGCATATCTATACATGTTTAATCTCAGCTCAAATCCACATTTAGAACAAAATGTGTTATACAGTGCTGTATTAATGATAGTTTTAATCTTTACTGGAATGAAAAGCCAAAAGCTCTTTGTAAGAGTATCAACTTTTTTGGTATTTATATTAATTATAGCGATTGTATTAGTATCTATATCTTTAGTTCCATTATGGTCATTTAAGAATGTTGTGGAAATACCTGCAAGTAGCAGTGAGTTTGTGGCTAAGAGTATCATTATGTTGCCATTTTCTTTGACATCAATATTATTTATACAGTCACTAAGTCCGATGGTTATTGGTTACCGTAAGTATTATCACAATAAAGATAAGGACTTTGTTTTATCTAAAACTTTAAAAACAATGACTTTAGTATTTGTAATATTGGTTGTTATTATTGGTTTTTATGTTCTATCATTTTCGTTAGTTATCCCTAGAGCCGATGCTTTAGAGGCAACACAAAATAATCAATCAGCATTTATACTTTTAGAGAAACAGCACATATCAAATATGCTAATATATGGGTGCGGAATTATTATTAGCTTATGTGCTATTTTGACATCTTTTTTGAGTGTGTTAGCAGGTATGGAGGAATCTCTAAGAGGGTTGCTTAGAAATATTGCTATCAAATTAGGATTAAAAGAAGACTCTAAGAGTATTTTCAGTTTAAATACACTTGTAGTAGTCATAATTTTTTTACTGACGTGGCTTTCAATAGTTTTTGATGCTCCTGTGTATAAATTAGTACCTTTATCTGGTCCTGTCTTTGGTATATTGGGTTGCTTAGTGCCAGCATATATTGTTTTTAAAACACCGAGTCTTGAGAAATATCGAACTAAAAGTATCTATTTTGTTATTTTTGTTGGAATAATATTAGTGATATCGCCATTGTTGACATCGGCGTTATCATAAAAATAGTGACTATGCAATTAGAAGATGTAAATCGATAGATATAAACAGGATATATGCTTTTTTTAAAGATTAATGTCTAAAATGTCTCATTCCTGTAAAGACCATAGTGATACCTGCTTTGTTAGCAGCGTCAATAACTTCTTGGTCATTCTTTGAGCCACCTGGTTGGATTACAGCAGTTGCACCAGCTTTGATACACTCTTCTAAACCATCAGCAAATGGGAAAAAGGCATCTGAAGCTACAGCAGAACCTTTAGCACCTTCATGAGCTTGTGCTTTTTCTGCTCCAATTCTAGCAGAGTCAACACGAGACATTTGCCCAGCGCCGATACCGACTGTTTGAGTATCTCTAGCATAGACGATAGCATTGGATTTAACATATTTAACAGCTTTCCAAGCAAACATCATATCAGCCCATTCTTTGTCAGTTGGAGCTCTGTCTGTAACAACTTTGCAATCAGTAATGTCAACACCACCGTTGTCATAAGATTGAGATAATATTCCACCATGAATATTTTTGCTAATCATGCGTGATGATTTTGTATCAAATGCTTTGCCTGTCTCTAATACTCTTAGATTTTTCTTAGCAGCTAAGATTTCAAGAGCTTCTTGAGTATAGCTTGGAGCAATTATTACTTCTAGGAACATTTTGCCTAGAGATTCTGCAAATTCTTTGTCAACCTCGCAGTTAAATGCAACAATACCACCAAATGCTGAAATTGGATCACAAGCTAAAGCCTTTGTCCAAGCTTCAAAAGCATTTTTACCAGAAGCGATGCCACAAGGGTTTGCATGTTTGATAATCGCACAAGAGGGTTCTGAGTATTCACAAACCATCTCAAATGCACCATCAGCATCGTTTAGGTTGTTGTATGATAGTTCTTTCCCTTGTAATTGCTTAGCATTTGTAATGCTAATACAATCAGTATCAGTAGAGTATAAGGCTGCTTTCTGATGAGGGTTTTCACCGTACCTTAGCACTTGCTTTAGAGTACCTACTGAGAATAATTTTTCTGGATATTCTTCATCTAACTCTTTGCTGAACCAATTTGCGATATGGCTATCATACTCAGCAGTATGAGCAAACGCTTCTTTAGCAAACTTACGGCGAGTAGCTAGAGTTGTTTGACCATCATTGTCTGCCATTTCCTTTGCAACTATTTCATACTGGTTAGGATTTGTTACGATAGTTGTATGCTTATGATTTTTTGCACATGAACGCACCATTGACGACCCACCTATATCGATATTTTCGATACAAGTGTCAAAGTCAGCACCTGATTTAACAGTATTAACAAAAGGGTATAGATTAACTACAACCATATCAATTTGACCAATATTGTTGTCTGTCATTGCTTGTAGATGCTCTGAGTTATCTCTATCTGCTAAGATTCCACCATGAATTAGTGGATGAAGAGTCTTTACGCGACCATTCATAATTTCTGGGAATTGGGTATGATCAGATACATCTTTTACATTTATATTAGCTTCTTTAAGGGTTTTTGATGTTCCACCTGTTGAAAGTATTTCGACATTATATTTACTTAATTTTTTGGCAAATTCAACAATACCTGTTTTATTAGATACGGATATTAGAACCCTTTTTATTTTTGACATGATTTTTCCTTGTTAATAGTGTGTTAAAACTTAAAATTAAAATCTTATTATAACAATTTTAATCACAAAATCTTAGTCAAAACGCTTTTGTTTATAGGATATTTTACTGGTAAAATACTCACTAATATATTAGTATATTTAGTATCAGAACTTTAATCTTTAGATATTCAATTTAATATGTCAAATATTGTAATCGTTGGTGCACAGTGGGGCGATGAAGGCAAAGGAAAAATAGCCGATACATTAGCTGAAAAGTCAGATTTAGTTGTTCGCTATCAGGGTGGTAATAATGCTGGCCATACTTTAGTAGTAAATGGTCAAAAAACATTTCTTCATTTGATTCCTTCAGGTGTTTTGCATAAGTATACAAAATGCGTAATAGGTCATGGTGTAGTTGTTGATCCTATAGCTCTTGATACAGAAATTACACGTCTACAAGATACAGGTATTGAGATATCTGCAGATAATCTGTTTGTTTCAGAATCTTGTACAGTTATTACTTCATATCATAAGCTTTTAGATGCTGTTAGAGAGAATAGCACTACTGAGAAGATTGGTACAACTGGTAAGGGTATCGGTCCAGCGTATGAGGATAAAGTATCACGCAAAGGTATCAAATTTAAGCATTTGTTTGACAAAGATGTCTTAAGATCAAGATTAGTACTTTCTTTGGCTGAGAAAGAGACTCTATTTAAAGATTTATATAAAGTAGAGTATCCATCTTTAGAAGAAGAGTTTGAGAGATTGTATACACTAGGGCAAAAGCTTAAACAATATTCGGCTGATACTTTCTCTATCATCGATCAAGCTGTTTCTACGGGTAAAAATGTTGTATATGAAGGTGCTCAGGGAGTACTTTTAGATATTGATTATGGTACATATCCATTTGTGACATCTTCGAATACATCTGTAGCGGGTGTGTACTCAGGTGCAACAACAGCTGGACATAACCTTGATCATGTAATAGGTATTACAAAAGCTTATACTACTAGAGTTGGTGAAGGTCCTTTCCCAACAGAGTTATTTGATGATACGGGATTGTTTATACAGAAAAAAGGTGGTGAAATTGGTGTAACTACAGGTCGTATCCGTAGATGTGGTTGGCTAGATTTACCATTGCTTAAGTATTCTGCTAAGTGTTCAAATTTGACATCTATAGCATTGACAAAAGTTGATGTTCTTTCTGATTTAGATACCCTAAAGATATGTATTGGCTATAAGTATGAAGGTAAAGAAATATTCTGTGCTTATCCAGGTATAGATCTATACAAGGTTGAGCCTATACTGGTAGATATGGAACCATTCTCTCTTGATGAAGTTGTAACAAAAGAAAATATGCCAAGTGCTCTTAAAACATATTTAAGAACTATAGAAAATCATATTGGTATTCCAATATCTTCATTGGCTTATGGCCCATCTAGAGAACAGATTTTATTCTTTGAAGATTATTTCAAAAAGGGTTAGTTATGAGTTTTGCTAAAGATAATACAGAAGTATATATAAGTGCCGAGCAGCTAGAAACTGAGATTACAAAGCTAGCTGATAAAATAAATAAAGATTATACAGGTCAAGAGATTGTATTGATTTGTGTATTGAAAGGCTCGTTTATGTTTTTTGCGGATCTAACTAGGAAGCTAGAAGTTGATCTTAGAACTCACTTTGTGACGGCTTCGTCTTATAGTTCTGGTACAGTTAGTTCGGGTAAGGTAATCTCTACTATTGGCTCTTTGAAAAAAGAGTATATTCAGGGTAAAAACGTAATTATAGTCGAAGATATTGTTGATACTGGACATACTTACCATAAGCTTATGGATGGTATAAATGAGCTAGAACCAAAGAGCTTGAAATTTGCGACTTTACTATTCAAACCAGCTAGGCTAGAAAGAGAAGTAAACCTAGATTATATATGCTTTGAAATTGAAGATAAGTTTATAGTTGGTTATGGTCTAGACTATAATGATAGATATCGCCAGTTGCCATATATTGGTATCATGAAAGATACTAAGTAAATTTTTATGTCATTATTTATTTTTGCTAGATTGTATTCTGAAAGTTTTAAATAGTTGAAAGAGAGTTCCAAATATAGTTTATTAGGTTTTGACGAAACTAAAATAAACGATAAGGAACTAAAAAATGCCAAAGCACTTAACTCTTTCAAATAGA
>NZ_WBSX01000110.1 GCF_009823375.1 Francisella noatunensis subsp. noatunensis
TTATACCTAAAGGTACTAACTTTAACAATATATCTCATCAATACATTAGAAAGTTACAGATAGACTTGAATAATAGACCTAAGAAATGTTTAAATTACTTGACACCTAATGAAGTACATTTTGGTATCTCTATAAACATTGAGAATACAATCTAGCATTCATTATCTGATTCATTTGGTAATACAATCGCTTCGATTATTTGTCTATTTAGTTGAGATTCAAAAAATATTGATAATGAAATTAAAAATACTCCTAAATAAAAAATAATGTTTTGATTATGATAAGTCCAATCACGAAACTTGTTAGAAATATCAAACAAGAATAAACGATTACTCTATATTTTTGCGACTTTTTGATTTCTAATCGCTGCATATAACAAACATTTAGATTAGATCATATCCAAGTGACTTCAGAGCTCTTTCATCATCTGACCAGCCACTTTTTACTTTAACATGTGTTTTAAGATTGACTTTCATACCAACTAATCTTTCGATATCTATACGAGAATCAGTACCTATTTTTTTAAGTTTGGCTCCTTTTGCTCCAATAACTATACCTTTCTGACTATCTCTTTCGACAAGAATACTAGCATAAATATCAACTATATTTTTTTCTTGATCAACCTTATAGCTATCTATTTCTACAGTTATTTGATATGGTACTTCATTACCTATAGTTCGCATAATTTTTTCACGAATTATTTCAGTAACCATAAACTTAATGCTTCTATCGGTGATTTGATCATCTTCATAGAAAAAATATTCTAATTCAGGCAAAAGCTTCTCTATTCTTGACTCTAGCTCATTGACATTATGTCCTTGCTTGGCAGATACATATATCACATCATAAAAGCTTAATTTCTCTTTAATAGACTCAATAAACATTGATGCTTCTAATGACTTTTTCTTATCAACTTTATTAACTACTAAAAATATTGGAACTTGCGAGTATTTTAATTTCTCTACTATATTATCCTCTAACTCAGTCCATTTACCTAACTCAACTACAAATAAAATCACATCAACTTCCTTTACCATAGCTGTTGCGGCTTTATTCATAAACTTATTAATCGCTTTAGGCTCATCTATATGAATACCTGGAGTATCAACATAGATAAACTGAGTGTCTCCAAGTGTTTTAATCCCAGTTATTTGATGTCTTGTTGTCTGAGGTTTACGTGAAGTAATACTAACTTTATATTTTAGTATGTTATTCAGTAACGTTGATTTACCAACATTTGGCCTACCAATAATTGAAATATAACCACATTTTTTCATAAAAGCTTCACAATAGAAATAATACATTGATTTTAGCAGGTATAAGCTTTAGAGTCGAAAATATTTAGTAAAGTTTTGAATGTATAAGATTACAATTTAAGAAAATTTATGGACTAAAAATCATTTAGAAAGATGTCGATTAACAAACTTAGAAAGTCTACTCATAGCCTCTTCTAACTCTGGCATTTCATTTGCGCAGCTTATTCTAGCAAATCCAGACAAACCAAATGCTGTTCCTGGCATCATTGCAATATACTCTTCTTCAAGCAATGCATTACATAACTCCATATCACTGCTAAAGCTCGTGTGCTTGATTAAATCACGAATATCTGGAAAAAGATAAAAAGTACTATCAGCGCTTTTCACATTAATATACGGCATCTCTTTCAAACACTTTGCAACAAACTGTTCTTTTTGCTTGTATAAGTCAACAAAGTATTGCAAATCTTTAGCCGGCATTTCCATAGCGGTAATAGCTGCATATTGAGATATAGAGCAAGCACATGTAGCAGATTGTGATTGGAATTTTTTCATTGCATCATTTAGTAGTTTCGGAGCAATAGTAAAACCAACTCTCCATCCTGTCATTGCAAAGTTTTTTGAAACTCCACTAGCGATTACATATCTATCTGCTAAATCAGGAGCTACTTCTGTTATTAGAGTAATTTTATTATTAAAATAAAGCTGATCGTATATATCATCACCAATTATCCAAATATTAGGATATTTTCTGAGTAAATTAGCCAAATCTTCAATACATTTTCTTGAATAAATTAATCCCGTTGGGTTATTTGGCGAGTTAATAATAACAGCCTTTGTTTTTTCTGTAATATGCTTTTCTAGGTCTGTAACATCTATCTCAAAACTATTCTCAAACTTAGTTTTAACTGCAATCGGCTTTGCTCCTGTAAGAGCAATCATATCCGGATATGACACCCAATAAGGCGCAAAGAAAATAGCTTCATCTCCCTCTTCTAAAATACAGTTAAATATATTGTGTAAACTATGCTTAGCTCCTGATGTTATACAGATTTGATCAGCAGCAAAATCAGCGCCATACTCTCTTTTATATCTAGCTGAAACTGCTTCTCGCAGCTCCTTAAGACCATCAACATTGGTATATTTTGTAATATTATTATTGATAGCTTCTATACCAGCTTGTTTTATGATATCAGGAGTACTGAAGCCTGGCTCTCCGATAGCGAGTGAAATAACATCATGCCCCTGATCTTTTATTTGTTTTGCTAATGCTGCCATTGCATTAATTGGTGAAGTCGAAACATTCTGAATCTTTGTGTTTAGTGATGCCATTTTAGTTCCTTATAACTTTTCTACTTTAAACTCATTATGTTTAATCTCAATGCAAGAATAATTGTCTATATATGTGTACAAGTCAGAATCAACTAGGGGCTCTGATAGTACCAGATATCCATTTTTGAGTTTTTGCTTTTTTGACAGTTTTAGAGTTTCTATAATATCTTTATAACTTATATAGTATAACGATGGTTCGTTACCAATGGTAGACATTTTTAGCGAATATGATGTATGCCCATTTGAATATGCGATACTTGCTTTGACCTTTTCTTTTAGACCATTTTGAGCTTGGATATTAGTTATTTGCTCAATAGATTTAGCTATAGCTGAAGTTGGATTATCATCCATACCATTTGACAAAGCCAATAGAAAAATAGCTTCTGAATCAGTAGATCCAAATCTTGCTTTAAAATACTGTGGTTTAATATGTTGCTCAATCTCTTGACGAATATCATCAAAATCACCTATAGCGCCATTATGCATAAAAAGATGATTATCAAATACAAATGGATGAGAATTTACTCGAGATGTTGGAGCTATAGTACTTGCCCGAATATGTGCCATAAAGTTTCTACTTTTGATATGTTTAGCTATAGATATCAAATTTTGATTATTCCAAGCTGGTAATGAATCCTTAAAAACTCCTGGTTCTTTATGTAAACTTGTATACCAACCAATACCAAAACCATCTCCATTAACAGAAACAGCACCTTGAGATGAATGTATACTTTGGTGTATGAGCGAATTCTCAGGATCTACCAACAAATCACTCATTTTAATTTTATCACCATGGTACATTAACCATCTACACATAAAATCACTCTCCTTTAGCTTTCCAGTGACTAGTCCCTCTCAAATAAACTGGAAAAGTTTCTTGAGTTAAACTTTGACTTGATTTTTGCTTTTGGTACTTGTCAACGACATAATCTATAACATCACCTAAATCAATCTTAAAATCCTCATTGATTATTTCTAGCTCAGTAATAGATTCCCCAACCAATTCATAACCTAAATATAGCTCTTTCGAATATTCCTCAAGTTTATAAACATTCTCAGAAATTATTTGATTTGTTTGCAAATTATAAAATCCCAAATAAAAATCACCCATTTTAGCATCGAGAATCACAGCTACTTTTTCTGATGTTGTTGGTGTACTTTTGGCTAGCGCAAACATGCTCGAGAATCCTACCACAGGAATATCTAAACCGACTGCAAAACCTTGAGAGACTGCTGCTGCAAGTCTTACTCCGACGAAACTACCAGGTCCAACACCATAAGCTATAAAATCTAGCGACTTGATATCAGTACAAGAACTATCAAAGACACCTTTAATCATTTCTAGTACATATTTATTGTGTTGACGAGGAATTTCTCTAGTATCGTTATATACTTGACCATTTACGGATAATACCACAGAACAGTATTTACTCGAAGTATCTATTATTAAAAAATTCATCTTCTAATTAAAAACCTGTTTGATTTGATAATACTTATCTAAAACTACAAAATCAGCATCATAACCGACTTTGATCTCACCTTTTTTAAAACCTAAAGATTTAGCTTGATTTGTACTTGTCAGCTTAACTGCATCATGTAAGCTACAGTTTGTAAATTTAATAAAATTTTCTAAAGCCTTATTCATTGTTAACACACTTCCTGCTAACACACCATTTTCTAATCTTGCTTGACCATCTTTAACAATTACTTTTTGACCACCAAGATCAAATACACCCTCTCCGGCACATTGTGCTGACATTGCATCAGTAATTAGAGCAATATTATCACTACCTTTGATTTCATAAGTAAACTTGACCATATCTGGATGAAGATGTATACCATCAACTATTAATTCTGCCAAAACTTTTTTTGACATCAGTAAAGCCGTAGCAGCCCTTGGGTTACGGTGATCTATAGGACTCATTGCATTGAATAAATGTGTAGCGTGCGAACATCCATGATCTATAGCTTCTAGAGCTTGTGCCATAGTACAGCTTGTGTGACCAATCGAACTGACAATATTATGATTATTACAAAAATCTATAACTTGCTTAGCATTTTCTATTTCTGGAGCAATTGTTATTTTCTTGACTAAATTATTACAAGCATTATGCCAACTTGCCATCTTAGTAACATCTGCCTGCTGTAAATAATTTGGATTCTGCGCTCCAATTTTACCAGGAGATATAAATGGACCCTCTAAATGAACCCCAACAATTTTTGAACTGTCCGTATGTTGATGTGAATTATAAGATTTGATTGCATTCATTGCTCTTAAAATATGGTCGTTTGAAGCTGTCATTGTTGTAGCAAGATAACTAGTAACTCCCTGCTTATATAGTGATTTTGATATTGTCTGTAACGCATCTATATCAGCATCCATAATATCTGCTCCCCTTGACCCATGTATATGGATATCTATAAATCCAGGAATTACATAATCATCAGAACTTAGCTCTATTATGGGCAAGTCATATTCAGATGCCTTTATATCTTCATCTATAGCGCTTATAACATTGTTTTTGATTACAATATCCTTATGTTCAAAACCATTATGAGCATAAATTTTGGCACCTTTTATAATATAACTTTGCATATAGTTTCTCCAATGGGTAAAATCACACTCTATATTAACCAAATTTATATTTTTTATCCACAATGTTACATTGGTTTCCTGGGCATATGCATAAAGCTACCAAAGAGTTTCGCAAAAAAATGCCTTCCACTGATATTGCTATTGAAATAGTTGATGCACGTATTCCTGACTCTAGTAGTAATCATGTTTTAGAAGATATTGTTGGTGGCAAACCCATAATAAGAATTTTGTCAAAAAGTGATCTAGCTGATCCTCAAATAACTAAACAGTGGCTTGATTTTTACAAAGGAAGTGCTATCGCAGTTAATACTTTACAAGATAAAAATATAGTAAAAAGAATACTTGAGTTAGCCCAGAAAAAATGTCCCTCAAGAGGAACTGTCTTAAAACCTACAAGAGCTATTATATTTGGATTACCTAATGTTGGAAAGTCAACAATGATAAATAAGCTCGCTGGTCGTAAAGTTGCTAAAACAGGAAATGAACCCGCTGTAACTAAACTTCAACAACGTATTGATATTAGCAAAAATTTCATGATTTTTGATACTCCAGGAATTATGTTCCCTAGCCCTAAAAGTGAAGCTAGTGGTTATAGAATTGCAAGTATAGGCTCTATTCGTGATACAGCTATGGACTACGAAGCCACCGCATACTATCTTATAGAGTTTCTCAAACAGAAAAATACAAAAAATTTCTTATCGCAATATAATTTCATAACTGAGCAAGATTTCTTAGAAAAGCATCCTCAAGAAATAATTAAAGATATTTCTGCCACAAAAACCAACTACAATGTAAAACAAGCAGCTAAAAATATTGTCCATGATTTTAGAGCTGGCCATTTTGGTAAAATTTCTTTAGAAGACCCTCAAACAATACAACAAGAAAAAGAATAACTTATTATTAATCAAAATGAGCAAGAAGATAATCTCCAATTGTCTTAAAATCAATATAAAGCTATCATATAGCATAGATGGATGTATTTACTTAAAATAAGCTAGATTGTATTCTCAATGTTTATAGAGATACCAAAATGTACTTCATTAGGTGTCAAGTAATTTAAACATTTCTTAGGTCTATTATTCAAGTCTATCTGTAACTTTCTAATGTATTGATGAGATATATTGTTAAAGTTAGTACCTTTAGGTATAA
>NZ_WBSX01000111.1 GCF_009823375.1 Francisella noatunensis subsp. noatunensis
CTATTATGTTACTTTTTGTCATGTGTGTATTCCTCAGTTAAGAGTTTATATTTTGCAAAATAATTCTATCATTCTGCTGCGAATACACCGCTTATTTCTATATTAGATTTTCATCATACACTAGATTCGAGTATAACTCGATATGGATTGATGGTAAATCTAAAATTTTGATTGATGCTGGTGGTGGTACATATCTTAGATTTGGTCAATCAGGAGCTAGATTAGAAGATTTAGACTCAATCAATATGACTCATTTCTATGCGGATCATTCAGCAGATATTCCAGCGATATTAAAAGGAGCATATTTCTCCAAAAGAACAGAGAATCTTCCGTTCTCAGGCCCTACACATTCAGGTCTTTTCCCAAGCGCGACGGATTTCCTTCAGAGAGTATTTGGAAAAGATCATGGTGCTTTTGCATATTTACATGGAATACTTACGGGTACAGATGGTTTTCCTTTTAAGCTTGATCCTGTAACAAATGTTGACTATACAAAATTAGAACCAACTAAGGTCTTTTCAAATGATGAATTTACTGTTTGGGCTTTAGGTATTCCTAAAGGTGATGTTCCAACTTTGGCATATAAGATTGTGTCTAAGAAAGGTACTATCGTTGTAACTGGTGCTGGTGGTAGTAATGAGCATGATAAATTTAGAGACGCGTTTATTAAATTTGCAAAAAATGCAGATATTCTAATGATGCCGATGCCAATTGATGAAAGTGCTGATGCAGCAGGTAGTTTCTTACATGCTAAACCATCAGTCATTGGACAAGTTGCTGCAGCAGTTAATCCAAAAGCATTAGTTTTAAGTCATTTCTTAGGTAAAGGTTTGGTACTTAAAGACGAGTCAACAAAGATAGTTAAAAAGTATTATAAAGGACCTGTTTATGAAGGTCGAGATTTAGCATGTTTCCCAGTTAATGGAGTTAAATAGGAGAATTTAATATGAAAAAAATACCTTTAACAATCGCTTTAACAGCTTCTATGTCGTTTGGTATTGCTTTAGCAGCAGAAGCAAAAGCACCAGTTACACAGGTTCAGGATTCATCTGAGAGTGGTCCAATAGCTCAAGGTGAAGGTAAATGTGCTAGCGGTAAATGTGGCTCACTTAAAAAATTTGGTGTAGTTGATGTTGATGCTGATGAGCAAGATGGAAAACTTGTCAGAGCAAGAGATGGTAATTGTGGTACTAAAGTCTGTAAAGCTTATGGTAAGCAAGATAAAAAAGAGATAGAGCAGTTGGGTAAATGCTCTAATGGAGTTTGTGGACAATGATCGGTAAATGTCAAGGTATAGGTCTAAGATCTGAACATCAGTCAATATTATCAACACAAAAAGTTGATGGAATTGATTTTCTTGAGCTTTCTCCAGAAAATTGGATGGGTTTAGGAGGATTTAAGCAAGACTATCTTGATAAGGTTGCTAGTATTTATCCTATCATAGCTCATGGTTTGAGCTTATCAATAGGTGGATTTCAGCCGCTTAATAAGAAATTCCTGAATGAAATTAGAGCATTCTTAGATGATTACAATATTGAGATATATAGTGATCATTTATGTTTTTCTGATGATGAAAAAGGGTACTTATATGATCTTTTACCAGTCCCTAGAGAGAAAGAAAATATTTCTTATATTTGCAATCGCATAGAGCAGGTTCAAGAGATTATAAAAAGACCACTTACATTAGAAAATATCTCATATTACTACCAATATGATAATGATATGAATGAGCTAGATTTTATCAATGAGATTCTACAGAGAAGTGGTGCGAAAATGCTTCTTGATATAAATAATGTTTATGTTAATGGACATAATCATAACTATGATGCTTATGAATTTATAAAAGGTATAAATAAAGGTAGCGTCAATTATTACCATATGGCAGGGCACTATAAAAAAGATGATTTTATTTTAGATACTCATGGCAAAGATGTAATACACGAAGTAAAGGAGCTAGCTAAGTTTGCTGTAGAGCAACATGGTTGTCACCCAATGTTACTTGAACGCGATCATTTTGTACCAAAGCTTGATGATCTGGTGAATGAGTTAAATAGCATAACAAATGTTATAGAGGGAAAAATATGAATATATCTGAATCTATAAAAACTAAAATGCAAAGCTTTACTCATGCTATTCGTTATGATAATTCAAGTGATGATAGAATATAGATGTATCGTGAATTTATCGTTGGGAATGTCTTAAGTGTTTTAGAAAATACTTTTCCTTACTTTAGTAAGCATGCTTCTCAAGAGTTAAAAGATAAGATTTTAAAAGTTTTTTTGAGGACAATATATCATCTGAGCTAGCATTTCATCAAATAGCTACAGAGATACTAAAATCTTCAAAGTCAGTAGAAATGAATGAAAAATTATCTAAGTTAATAGAGTTTGAGTGGCTACTTTTCTCTATAGAAATAAATGAATCTAAAGTTGTTGAAAATATAGAAATCTCTAGAAATATAAGTTTTAAAGATATCCGAAATATAAAAGAAAATTCGACACTAACTTTTATACTACTTCCTTTTGATATAAATAATTTGGATGAAGAAATAAGCACAGTGCAAAATATTATGTATGCGCTTTATCGCAATATAAACCATAGAACTTCATACCAAAGAATATCTACACTTGAATACGCTGTGTTAAGTTCAGCATTAGAAAAAGGAATAGATATTTTTGAATCAGAAGATTTTAAGCAAATAAAAAATGAGCAACAAGAGTACTTAATTAATCGTTTAGTCTCTTGGCATAACCAAAATATGATTACTTTATCAGCATAAGGAGCAATTTATGATAAATAGAATATATGATATATATTACAAGATTATCCAAAAGTTTCAGTCTATCGACTTTTTACTTTTGTTAGGTATAAGGCTTTATTTAGTGACGACTATGTTTGTAGGAGCTAGATCAAAAATAGAAGGTTTTAGTACAACTGTGGCATGGTTTGGTGCTCCGGCTTCTCAAGGTGGTTTAGGTATGCCTATGCCAGAAGTTATGGCATTTTTAGCAACTTCTGCAGAAGTTATCGGTTGTGTTGGTATCGCATTAGGTTTATTTACTAGACTTGTTTCTATTCCAATGATGTTTGTAATGGGTGTTGCTGGTGCCGCGGTTCACTGGGCTCATGGATGGCCGGCAATTGCAGATAAAACTGCAGAATCTACGCAAAGACTAAATGATTTATTTGTATGGTTATCACAAAACTTCCCAGATAGATATAACTATGTTACTGCGTTAGGTGATCCTGTAATGCTTAATGGTGGTATGGAACTTTCTGTTACATACTTCATATGTTATTTACATTATTCTTATACGGTGGTGGAAGATATGTAAGTGCTGACCACTGGCTGAAGAAAATTTTTATAACAAACTAGTGTTTATCTAAGCCCTAACTTAACTAGATCGTGCATGGTTATTATGCCCTCAACGTTATTCTTACCGTCAACTACAGCTAAACTGGTAATTTCAAATCTTTCCATTTCCTCGAGAGCTGATATAGCCATTTCATCACTTGATACAGTTTTAGGGTTTTTGCTCATAACTTCACTGATTGTTTTCTGAGAATTGAAGCTCTCGGCTTCAAACATTCTTCTTAAGTCACCATCAGTAAATATACCTAAGAGTTTGTTATCTTCAACAACTAATGTACTACCTATTCCTTTGTTACTTATTTCTAGAATTGCTTTGCGCAGATTATTTGTTGATTTGACTTTAGGTATTTCATTGCCTTTACGCATAATATTTTCTACTTTTAATATCAGCTTTCTACCAAGAGCGCCACTAGGATGAGAAAATGCAAAATCTCTAGCAGAAAAATTCTTGGCTTTAAGTAAAGCGATGGCTAAAGCATCTCCTAAGACTAGTGTAGCAGTTGTACTCGATGTTGGAGCAAGATTAAGAGGACAAGCCTCTTTATCAACACCTAAATTGAGTGTTACATCACTGTTTTTTGCTATTAATGAGTTTTTGTTACTTGTAATAGATATTACAGGTATGCCAAGGTGTTTAATCATTGGCATAATTCCCATAATCTCACTGGAATTACCGGAGTTAGATATAGCAACTACAACATCCTTGTCTGTAATCATACCAAAATCACCATGACCAGCTTCCCCAGGATGGACAAAGAAAGCTGGAGTTCCAGTACTAGCGAGAGTTGCGGCAATTTTCTTACCAATTTGACCAGACTTACCCATACCAGTTATGATTACTCTACCTTGTTTGTTGTTTAGAATAATGTCGCAAGCTTTCTTAAAGTCATCACCTATAGAGTTTTTTAATTTCTCTAAAGCTTGTATTTCAAGTTCAAATGTTAGTTTAGCATTTTGAATATGATCCATTTGATTCTCTTTCCTTATCTATTATAAAAAGCGTTTACAGCATTAGATATTATAGTTTTTGAGATTTATTAGCTCAAATATTTTTTATTGTTATGTTAAAATTATTTTTAATTTTTATATATTTAGACAAATAGCAATGAGAAAATTTCAGATTAATCCATCGATATTATCTGCAGATTTAGCAAGATTAGGTGATGATGTCCAAGCAGTTTTAGAAGCAGGAGCTGATAATGTTCACTTTGATGTGATGGATAATCACTATGTGCCTAATCTTACATTTGGTCCTATGGTTCTCAAGGCTTTGAGAGATTATGGTATTTCAGCTGGTATGGATGTTCATCTTATGGTTAAGCCTGTAGATGCATTGATTGAGAGTTTTGCCAAAGCTGGTGCTAGTAGTATAGTATTTCATTCAGAAGCTAGTGAGCATATCGATAGAAGCTTACAGCTAATCAAATCTTTTGGTATAGATGCTGGTCTTGCTTTGAATCCAGCCACAGGGATAGATTGTCTAAAGTATGTTGAAAGTCATATTGACAGAGTGCTTATCATGTCTGTAAATCCAGGCTTTGGTGGACAAAAATTCATACCAGCAATGTTAGATAAAGCTAAAGAAGTCTCTCAGTGGATTAAATCAACTGGTAGAGATATTCTACTAGAGATAGATGGTGGCGTTAACCCTAATAATATTGCAGAGATAGCAGCTTGTGGAGTTGATGCTTTTGTGGCTGGATCAGCTATTTTTAACTCAGATAGCTACAAACAAACTATTGATAAGATGAGAGATGAACTCAAGAAAATCTAGTTTATCAGTATTTATGCTCAAAACGATAGAGCTGATATTGTCAGTAATAGTTGTTTTACTGAGTTATTTTATACCATTACATATTTTTGATTATAATATTACCAATTTTAGTAGCTTTAATTTTTTAGCTTCGTTTATAGCTATTACAGCATTATTAATTTTTCTTGTTGCAAAATATACCAATAGTGAGAAGACTTCAAAATCAAGAAATATACTAAAAGTATTGTTATGCTCATTTACACTAGCAGTAGTGATTACTTCTTTAGCATTTTTTCTAAGAGGTTTTGCTTTTCCTCGTAGTATAATTATTTTAGGTTTTGTTATACAGATTATAGTGTTGTCATGTTTGCGTATTTACTTTAGATCTCTTATGAGAAGAACTATCTATAACAAAGTGCTAGTGATAGGGCAAAATAATGAGCAGGATTGGCTTTTTAGTAAAGCGGTATCCTCTATAAGTTGCCTAATGAAATTATTCACGGTTATTTAAGTATAGATGTTGTGGGCTTGAAGCTAGCTGATATTATCAAAAGTTATACTAAGGTTTTTGTTTCAGACAAGGCTTTGAAGTTACTTGATGATAATGCTTTATCACTTTTGAGTCAGTGTAATGTTGAGATGGTGATTATTCCTCGAAAATATGAAATATCTGTATGGGGAGCTACTCTAGTACCTCATGGTGATAGTCTTGCAATGAGTATCAAAAACTTTGGTCTATCTTATGAGGCTAAAGTTATAAAAAGAATTTTTGACATCATATTTAGCTCGATTGCTATAGTGTTAATGGCTCCAATAATGTTTATAACAGCTCTGGCAATCTATATCGAAGATAAAAGCTCTCCTTTTTTTATCCAAGAAAGAGTTACTAGAAATGGTAAAAAGTTTAAATTGATAAAATTTCGTAGTATGAGAATTGATGCTGAGTCCCAAACCGGAGCTATAGAGTTATTGTCAAATCTAGTGTATGGATCAGCAAAGAATACTTTGATGCCAGTCTTGCTAGTTAGCTTCTTATGTTTAGCAAACTCTTTACCATTATCAAATGTAGCTGTTAATATTTTATGACCATTAGATACTTTGTACAATATTCTATTGATTGAATTAGCTGTTCTATCTATAGACTTGGCTAAAATAGTAAATCTGCTAG
>NZ_WBSX01000112.1 GCF_009823375.1 Francisella noatunensis subsp. noatunensis
ATATCTCATCAATACATTAGAAAGTTACAGATAGACTTGAATAATAGACCTAAGAAATGTTTAAATTACTTGACACCTAATGAAGTACATTTTGGTATCTCTATAAACATTGAGAATACAATCTAGCTTTTTATTTTTTTGTTTATTGGTTTTTTAGCGCTTTGAATTTTGGTGGATAGTTAGTTGCTATCGTAATTCAAAGCAATAAACTCATACAAAAATACTTAGATATGATTTCTGTATTCTCACGTACTTCATGTATGAGGTGAGCGAATTATAGACCTGTTTTAAATTTTGTCAATTAAAATTTACACCTAGTGAAAACTTGAATTAATAATAGTTTTATTAGATAATGGTATTTAGATAAAAAATACCTTAGACACGGGAGTTTGGTATGTCTAATTTAAATGAAGTTGGTAAAGTCTACGAGCGTCCCTGGGGAACTTATCAAACAATTAATTTTACAGATAAGAGTCAAACTAAAATAATCACTGTAAAGCCTAAAGGACAATTATCTTTACAGAAGCATTTCAAAAGGGCTGAGCATTGGGTAGTGGTAACAGGTAAGCCAACTATAACTGTTGATGAAAATGTCAAACAATATAATGTTGGCGAGCATATCTTTATTCCTAAAGAGGCTGTGCATAGATTAGAGAACTTCACAGATAGTGATATTCAAATTATTGAAGTTCAAGTTGGTGACTATCTTGGTGAAGATGATATTGTACGCTTAGAAGATATTTATAATCGTGGTTAATTCTTTATTTTACATGAAAAAATTCTTATTGAATCTCTATCTCTAATCATCTAAAATATACCTTATAGCTAATTTAAATCAATCATTATGGAGTTACTGATGAGTATAAAATCAAAAGCAGCTGTAGCATATAAATCAGGTGCTCCATTATCTGTAGAGATAGTAAATGTGGCATTACCAAGAGATAATGAAGTGCTAGTTGAAATTAAGGCTACTGGGATATGCCATACAGATGCATATACGCTTTCGGGTAGAGATCCGGAGGGACTTTTTCCAGCCATATTAGGTCATGAAGGAGCTGGTGAAGTTGTAGCGGTTGGCAAAAATGTAACATCTGTTAAACCTGGTGATCATGTTATTGCTTTGTATACTCCAGAATGTAGAGAGTGTGAGTACTGTTTAAATCCTAAAACAAACTTGTGTCAAGCAATTAGAGAAACTCAAGGAAAAGGTCTTATGCCAGATGGTAGTTCAAGGTTTACTACTCAAGATGGTAGAGAGATTTTTCATTATATGGGTTGTTCAACTTTTTCAAATTATACTGTTTTACCGGAGATCGCTGTAGCTAAGATTCGTAAAGATGCACCTTTGGATAAAGTTTGCTATATTGGCTGTGGAGTTGCAACTGGTGTTGGTGCCGTTGTTAAAACAGCAAATGTTGAGGCTGGTGCTAGTGTTGTTGTATTTGGTCTTGGTGGGATTGGTCTAAATGTTATTCAAGGTGCTAAGCTAGTTGGAGCAGGGCAGATTGTTGGTGTTGATACTAATAATGATAAGAAAGCATTAGCAGAAAAATATGGGATGACAGATTTTGTTAACCCTAATGAAATTGATGAAGACTTAGTGCAGCATTTAATCCGTCTAACAGGAGGTGGAGCTGATTATAGTTTTGAGTCTATTGGTAATACAAAAGTTATGCGTCAGGCTTTGGAGTGTGCTCACAAAGGCTGGGGTGAAAGTGTGATAATAGGCGTTGCTGGAGCTGGTGAAGAGATATCTACTAGACCATTCCAGCTTGTAACAGGTCGTACTTGGAAGGGTTCAGCATTTGGTGGTATGCGTGGCAGAACAGATGTACCAATGATTGTTGATTGGTATATGGATGGTCGTATTGATATTGATAGTCTTATTACTTCAAATATTAAGATAGAAGATATTAATAAAGGCTTTGAAAATATGCATAACAATATAAGAACAGTAGTTACTTTTTAGATTCTCTATATATTTATTTCCTGCGTACATTCGCGAGAATGACTTGGTGATTAAATCAATAGCCTTTAGATTAATTCATTATCAATGTTTGATAGTAAATTTGTTAGATAAGAAATTATAGGACAAAAACTTAGAAAATAAATTACTTGTTGTTATAAGCTTTGATAGCTTTGTCTAGAAGCTCAAGAGCTCTTTTTAGAGCTTTTTCTTCTAAAATGTATGCAATTCTTATTTCATCTTTACCAAGACCTTTGGTTGCATAGAAATCCCCAGCAGGAGAAACCATTACTGTTTCTTTATTATCTTCAAAGTCTGTTAGTAACCATAATGCGAACTTCTCAGCATCATCAATAGGAAGTTTAGCAATTACATAAAAAGCTCCAGTAGGCTTTTCACAAACTACATTATCCATTTTTGAAAGAGCTTCAAAAGTGATATCTCTTCTTTTTTGGTATTCCGTGTTTACTTCTTTTAAGTAATCTTCAGATACTTCATAAAGAGCTGCGGCACCAATTTGTTCAAGAGTAGGTACACATAGTCTAGTTTGGCATAGTTTAGTAACTTCTTTGATGAAGTCTTTGTTTTTTGTACAAAGAGAACCGATTCTAGCACCACAAGCACTATAACGCTTAGATACAGAGTCAACTATGATTACTCGATCTGCAACACCTTTGATGTTGCCGAAAGATGTACAAGTAAGACCATCATAAGTGAATTCTCTATAAACTTCGTCACTTATTATGAATAAGTCTTTCTCTTTAGCTACTTCTGCCAAAGTTTCTAATTCTTCTTTAGAGTATACAACACCAGTAGGGTTACCTGGGTTAGAGATCATGATAGCACGAGTTTTATCGGTTACACATGCTAGAATCTCTTTTTTTGAAGGTAAGTGGAAACCTTCTTCAGCTTTTGTAGTAATTGGTCTAATTGCTACATCAACCGCAGTTGTAAAACCATTGTAATTTGTATAAAAAGGTTCTGGCACAAGTATCTCTTCGCCAGCATTACAAACAGCAATCGCTGCAAATATTAACGCTTCAGAGCCGCCATTTGTAATTAGGATCTCGTCTTCAGCAAAATCCATACCAAATCTTTTGTAGTACTTTGAGATTGCCTTGATTAGGCTAGGCTCACCATTAGCTACTGAGTATGCGATAGTCTCTTCATCAAAAGCTCTGATAGCATCCATAAACTCACTAGGAGTTTTGATATCAGGTTGACCTATATTTAGGTGGTAAACCTTTTTGCCTTGCTTTTGAGCTGCTATAGAATATGGCACTAACTTACGTATAGGAGAGGCTTGCATAGCCCTAACTCTTCTTGATAATTGCATTTAGTAAATCCTTTTTGTTTGACATTGGTTTAAGATATACAATTTGATTATAATATATTTTCAAAGCTTAAAAAATTATAAATTAGTAAAATTAAGCTAATTATTTGAACTTGTTACCTATTACTACTCATTTAATCGAATGCTATTTTCGATTATTAATAAATTTAGAATTTCCACAAAAGTATATATAATGAAGAGGTTACAATATTTCGGGTAATATTAGTATGCTACAACATCTGGCTATTAAAAATTTTGCGATTATAAAATCTACAGAAATTGACTTTAGGGAGGGTATGACTGTTCTAACTGGAGAGACAGGAGCCGGCAAGTCAATTTTACTTGATGCTTTGAGTTTTGTACTTGGTGCGAGGTTAGAAAAAACGTTTTTACAAGATGGTAATGTAACTGAAGTTTCAGCGACATTCTGTATCAAAGATAATCAAAAAGCAAAAAGACTATTAGATGAACTTTTTGTTAATTATGAGAATGATGAATGTATATTTAGAAGAGTGGTTAATAAGTCTAAACAGAGTCGCTTATTTATAAATGGTAGTGTTGCTAAGGCTACAGATGTCAAAAAAATCTCAGATAAGCTTATAAATATTTATAGTCAGAACTCTCATCAAGATTTGCTCGATCCTAAATCGCAACTAAGTCTATTAGATAGTTTTGCAAATAATGATGAAGTTTTAAAAAAAGTCTCTAGTGCTTTTTATCAGTTACAAAAAGTTAATACAGAGATATCAGAGCTTCAGGAGTATGTAGATGGACAAAATAGCCAGCGTGAATTCTTGGCGTATAAGCTTGATGAGCTTGTGGGATTAAATCTAGAAGAGAATGAGTTTGAAGAGTTATCCCTGCGTCAAAAAGATCTCTCAAGTGTTGATGATATTGGTTATAGTCTTAACTATATTTTAAACTTAATGTATGATGCTGATGTCAATGTTATAGCGATGTTAACTGACCTTGAAAAAGAAGTATCTAAACTTGATGAAGTATCTTTCAAAAACCTTCAGGAGCTGATTTCGCAAACTAAGGTGTATGCTCAAGAAAGCTATGATGAGGCACAGAATAGACTAGAATCACTAGAGCAAGACCCAGAAGAACTGGCAAAAATTGAACAAAGGATGAGCGAGATATATGACTTTGCACGTAAACACAAAGTTGAACCTAGCTATATGTATCAGTATATCCAAGAGCTTCATGCTGAGTTAGAGAGTTTTAGTCAAGATGGTGAGAAATTAGCTCAACTAAATCAACAAAAGCAAAAGCTTGAGCAAGAGTATGATAAGTATGCACAAGAGCTAAGCCAGGCACGTCAATTAGCCGCAAAAGAATTCTCTAAGCAGGTTGAGAAAAATATCCGCTCTTTGAATATACCTAAAGGTAGCTTTGTGGCACAGATTTTGTCATCTCAGAATAAGACATCTAAAGGTATAGATGAGTGTCAATTTATGATTAACTTCAATCTAGGCGAGCAACTTGCACCAGTTAGAAAAGTCGCATCAGGTGGTGAGCTAAGTAGGATAGGGTTATCAATTCAGGCTGTATCAGCTGCTAAGAGATCTTATCCAACATTAGTTTTTGATGAGGTTGATGTCGGTATATCAGGAGCTACTGCAGAGATTGTTGGTAAGTTACTCAAGAAGCTGTCAGAGAGACTACAGGTGTTGTGTATAACACACCAGCCACAGGTAGCAGCTCAAGGTCAAACACATTTACATGTATCTAAGAAGTATCTTAAAAATACTACAGAATCAAAAATTATAGAGCTAAGTCAGCAACAACGCATTGAAGAGATAGCTAAAATAGTAGGAGGAGTAGATATTTCAGAAAATACTCTATCGCATGCTAGAGAGCTTTTGGGTTTGTGATTGCCTCTGGCCTTATTTTGATCTTTTGTGTTGTCTTTACAAAAAAAGCAGTCATTCCCACTCAGGTGGGAATCTTTAGGCGATTAGTAATATATGTAGTGTCAGATCATTGATCTGTCAGTTGCTATATATGGCTATGTAAGACAGCACACTGTGCTGTCACTACAATAAACATGTCAAAGTGGTGCTACCCAGAAGCAATTTGCCAATTGCTTCTAAGATTCCATGGACAAGCCGGTGGAATGACGCACTACAATTAACTAAAACCTGTCATTCCGGACTCGATCTGGAATCTCCTAAGTACTAACAAAAGTACTTTCGCAAGTATGCGGGACATTGCTAGATGTTAGCGTAGAAGCATTTGTGTTATGAGAGCATTTCCACTGGAATGTGCTACCACTAACTACACCACTAAGTCTGATAATATCCTTATCATTGGTGAAATACTATGGAGAAGTTTCGCTTAGGTTTATGTCTATTGTTGCCCCTGAAGTGCTTCCTGTTACGGTGACGCCTGTAGGTAGATCATAAGTCTGTTGTGAGATATCTTTGTTATTGTTAATATCATTTTGGATACTGGCTTTGACATTACCAATTATATTCATTGACTCAATTATTGAGGCACGTTCTTTATGATTGGAGTATATTGGTATTGCTACAGCTGCTAAGATAGCAATAATTGCGATCACAACCATTAACTCAACCAAAGAAAAACCTTGCTGTTTTTGCATATTTTTATAAAACTAAAAAACTATAGTGAAGAAATTATAGCAAAAAAAATCAAAATAGAAATTAAGATAAAATTTTAGAGAGCTAGATTGTATTCTGAAAGTTTTAAATAGTTGAAAGAGAGTTCCAAATATAGTTTATTAGGTTTTGACGAAACTAAAATAAACGATAAGGAACTAAAAAATGCCAAAGCACTTAACTCTTTCAAATAGATATTGTATAGAAGAATTACTTAAATTAGGATACCAAACATCTCAAATAGCCAATAAAATTGGCTATAGTGAAAGAGCTATAAAAAAGGAACTTAATCGCACTAGTATAAATAGTGACTATAATGCTGAGATAG
>NZ_WBSX01000113.1 GCF_009823375.1 Francisella noatunensis subsp. noatunensis
TTTTTAACTTTACAGGATAGCTTATGATTATTTGAAGTTCTGCGGCTTTGATATAGCTTCTGTGCTATCTCAGCATTATAGTCACTATTTATACTAGTGCGATTAAGTTCCTTTTTTATAGCTCTTTCACTATAGCCAATTTTATTGGCTATTTGAGATGTTTGGTATCCTAATTTAAGTAATTCTTCTATACAATATCTATTTGAAAGAGTTAAGTGCTTTGGCATTTTTTAGTTCCTTATCGTTTATTTTAGTTTCGTCAAAACCTAATAAACTATATTTGGAACTCTCTTTCAACTATTTAAAACTTTCAGAATACAATCTAGCGATAAATTCACTCCAGCAATATCACCTCTGACATTGATCGCCCTACTATTTACTATAGTGCTGATGTTTACTACAAAAGGAAATGAAATAATTAACCTACCATTTCAAGTAATCAAGGTTGCTATTCCGCTTTTGATATATTTTTTGATAATGTTTAGCATATCATTTTTTATGTCATATAAAGCTAAAGCAACTTATGAGCAAGCCGTATCTTTGAGTTTTACAGCAGCTTCAAATAATTTTGAGTTAGCGATAGCAGTTGCAATCTCAGTATTTGGCATAAACTCTACCGAAGCTTTTGTCGGTGTAATTGGTCCACTAGTTGAGGTGCCTGTTTTGATTGAGTTAGTAAATGTAGCTTTGTGGTTGAATAAAAAATATTTTAATTAAGCCAATTCTACAATATTATTAAGAATATAATACCTAAATTATACATCTTCTATGCCATACGTATATCTAGTTATAGCTATAATCACTGAAGTCCTTGGGACAGTTTCGTTACCATTATGCAATGGTTTTACAAGGATTGTTCCTTCACTATTTGTTTTGATATTTTATGGACTTTCATTTTACTTTTTATCATTAACATTAAAATATATGAATATTGCTTTTGCGTATTCTATATGGTCAGCATTTGGAATTATTTTAATAGGAATTATAGGATATCTATTTTTTAAGCAAAAGTTAGATTTACCATTTGTCTTAGGAACATCGTTTATACTTATTGGAACTATTATTATTTGCGCATATTCAAAGACTATTATACATTAAGTTTATAATATTTATTTCTTGTATTTAATTTCCCAGCAATTATGGATATTTTTGTTAGATAAAAAGTCTCTTGATAAACAGATTTTATCAATATTCTCACAATTAAACTTAGCGATTATTTGTTGTGACATTTTGAAGCGACGATAATTGTTAGAGAAATATAATACTCCATCCTTTTTGAGAGAGTCCATAGCTAAATTTATCAGTAATTCATGATCTCTTTGAATATCAAGGATATCATCCATACGCTTTGAGTTTGAAAATGTTGGTGGATCCAAAAATATCACATCAAACTTCTCGCTGTTGGGTTTTAACCAACTAATACAATCTGCCTGAATAAAATTATGCTTTTTAATATCTAAATTATTTAGCTCAAAATTATTCTTACCCCACTCAAGATAAGTATTAGACATATCTACACTTGTAGTTTTAGCACCTTTTAAGGCAGCATGAACACTAGCTGTACAGGTATAACCAAATAAATTTAATAAAGTCTTATTTTTTGAAGCTTTTGCTACAAGTTCTCTAATCTTACGATGGTCTAAAAAAATACCAGTATCTAAATAGTCATCGAAATTTACATAAAATTTAGCATCAAATTCATTAATAACATGAAAGTTATTTTTGTCATTATTTTTTTGATATTGCTCTTTGCCTTTTTGACGTTGACGGACTCTTGTATGTATATTCTCATATTGAGTATCTAGCGTTTTATGTATCTGATATATAGCTTGATAGAATCTTTGTTTAGCAATATTCTGATCTATAGTAGCATCGGCACGATATTCTTGTAAAAACACATGCTCGCCATATATATCTACAGCTACAGCAAAAGTTGGAATATCAGCATCATACAAACGATAACACTCTACTCCTGACTGTTTTAACCATGGTTTTAGGTTTTTAAGATTCTTCTTTAACTTGTTAGAAAAATCTACATGTTCATCTGACTTTTGTGCACTTGCTTCAGCTAAACGAATATTTTTCTCAAGCTGGCTTTCATGTTTAAATCTTGCATGCTCATTTATATCAAACTGATACAATACTGTTTCAATAGCACCATTATAGAATTTATTCTTCTTAGTGATACGTAGCTGCATTTCTTTAATTGATTCATCAAAACTTGTCAAAATCGCAACTTTCCAACCATAAAAATCTTGAGATAATCTATCACCGAAACCATTAAATATGTCTAAAAGTTCATCAAGTTGATCACCATATAAACGCTCACCATAAGGAGGATTTGTAACTATCAAACCTTCACTTTCAAACTCATTTTCAAGATCACGGATATCTTGTCGTTTGATATTAACAACATCTTCAACACCAGCTTGATAAATATTTCTGTCTGCTTTATCCAAAACATTATTATTAATATCATAGCCTTGAATAATTGCATTTGTTGGCTTTTGAGCTTTTTTTGCGATTTCTAATAAGTTACTCCATAAGTCTTCATTATGAAGCTTTGAATTAAATAGTTTAAATTCTTTATTTAACAACACAGGAGCTATATTTTTTGC
Organism: Francisella noatunensis subsp. noatunensis; assembly: GCF_009823375.1. Lineage (GTDB taxonomy): Bacteria > Pseudomonadota > Gammaproteobacteria > Francisellales > Francisellaceae > Francisella > Francisella noatunensis. The sequence continues at coordinate 2,619 of NZ_WBSX01000113.1, forward strand.
CATAAGAGCAGCTTCAATAAGAATAGTCCCAGAACCACACATTGGATCAATCAATATAGGTTGCTCTTTTTTAAGCTCATCTAACCACCCTGCTTTGATAAGTATCGCTGCTGCTAAAGACTCTTTTAGAGGTGCTTGACCCTGAAACTGTCTATAACTACGCTTATGTAGGCTCTTTATATTTAAGCATAAAAACACATTTACGTACTGCTTGTGTAAATGTAATTTTATTATATTATCAGGATTATAAGTATCAATATTTGGTCGTTCATTAGTTTCTCTACGAAACTGATCGACTATAGCATCTTTTGTTTTTTGAGAAACAAACATAGTATTATTGAAATCATAATGCTTACCTGAGATTATGATTTTAAAAGCTGTGTTAACATCAAAGTAATCTAACCAATTTATTGATGATATAAAATCATATAAAGCTTGCTGATCTGTAACTTTTTGAGTGGCTATTTTTAGCATAACTTGGCTTGCTAGATGAGAGTAAATACAAACTTTGTAGGCATCTTCAAAAGACCACTCAAACTCAACCCCAGCAAGTTTTTCAGATGATGATATACCTAATGAATTTAGTTCATCTTTTAATAAAAGCTCAATACCCTTTGCACAGCTAGCGAAAAATGTAAAATTTTGCATAAGAAATTATAAATTATAGAATATGTGTTAAATAATATATTAATTCCAATAAATAACAATTAATAAGCGAAAATCTATTGATTTTATAAGATATAAAATTATAATATCTATTCTAAATACTCGCATAGCTCAGTTGGTTAGAGTACTACCTTGACATGGTAGGGGTCACTGGTTCGAATCCAGTTGCGAGTACCAGTAATTTCAATACTTTCAGCCCTCTACCCCAAAACACTAGAAATCATCAAGGTGCATATAAGGGTCACTAGGTCTAATTTTTAAAGCTATAAAACTATTCAATACAATTTATTGAAATAAATAATTTCTTTTCAAAACAAACAAATGTTTTGAAAAAATTATCTGAAACTCTAGTTGCTTTAGATAGCCCTGAGGCTATATAAATCTTTCACAATAGCGTTTCTAAGTATTAAATCATGCGAAACATTACGCCTTGCCCACCGTCGGCCCGATAGGGTTGACCAACGGGTTTTACCAGTGAAACGGGAGGAACTTAGACTAGCAAACTTGTTACTGTGCCCTTAGCCTGCGACAGGGTGCTTTGCTCGGCTTTAGTCCATCGTGTGAAACTCGTTGGTCAAGCGTAGCGCAGACGGTGGGCTGAGCATTCCCCAAATTCTTGGGGAAGCGGCGAAGAGTTAATCAAATATCAGCTCTGTCCAACGCCCTGCTTACACAGCTAAGGGCGGACGATATTGAAAAACTCTAGCCTTTGGGGTTTATTTGATAGCTTGATAAATCTGCTTGATTATTTACTTACTTTGACAAAAGTAATAAATAAGCTTAAAAGTCATTTTGAAATACTAGCTGTATTCTGAACTTTCAGCTTAAATTTATATAGTTACCTAGGTTCTGTGCACAAAAAAATATAAATTGGATTGAAAATAGCTAAACCGTTGTTATTTAAAAGTTGAAAGACAATAATCAATACATAAGCGTTTTAAAGATTGGTGTGATAAAGGCATATTCTCTAGATTACTTAAGTCAGTACAAAACCCTCACTTACAAGAAGTTATGCTTGATTCAACGATAGCAAGAGCACATGCCTGTTCTACAAGATATCAGAGGGATAATAACCAGGCAATTGGTAGATCAGTTGGAGGAGTAACCACCAAGATTCATGCTATGACTGATGCTTTAGGCAATACGATGGAAATATTACTATCAGAAGGCAAAACTCATGATAGTAAAGTAGCTATAGCCTTACTACAAAATGTATATAATACAAAAGTTATCGCTGATAGAGCATATCATTCTAATGAGATTAGGGAACATATTCAAAATATATCCTCTGAAGCTGTTATTCCTTGTAAATCAAATACTATAAACCCTATAGATTTTGATATTCAAATATACAAAGAAAGACATTTGATAGAGAATTTCTTTTCTAAAATTAAGCATTTTAGAAGAGTATTCTCTAGGTTTGATAAAACCATTTCAGCATATATAGGAATGATTAAATTAGCTTGTACTTTTATTTGGCTACGATGAATATTTATTTTTGTGCACAGAACCTAGATAAAGCTGACTTTCTTAGACATATCAGTAGCAATACATGTATATGGGCAGATACTGGGTTTCAAGGCATTCAGGATAATCACATGAATGTTGAAATTCCAATTAAAAGAACAAAGATCAAACCATTAACTACTGAACAAAAAGAAGAAAATAAAATTATAACATGCTATTGGACGCTCTAAAAGATATGCTACATCTCGTAAGATTCATCGCAATAAATCTGTCAATATGGATCATAAATTTCATTTATTATCTACGTTTATTGGCTCTTTCCAATTAACTGTGTAAATTCTTAATTAAGATGCTAGATTATTTCTAGCAGAATATTAAGGATAAAAACATGTCTAAGAATAGAAAATCGGAAGATATTTACTCAATGCTAGCAGACCAGATAATAGATTCTGGAATTAATGTTAATCAAATGTTTGAAAAAGATGGTTTACTTAAGCAGCTGACAAAAAGGTTACTTGAAAAAGCATTAGATACAGAAATGATGTTAAAGCATGGCAAAACAGACCGTTAGGGTCTGTTTATCCTATAGTATTTTTTAACTGTATAGTCCGTTAAAATCAGAGAAGATAAGCGTATTTATCAATAAGGCAGTATATGTTGCACTAGGTATATCGCTAACTGGTCACAAAGATGTATTAGGTCTTTGGATAAGTCAAAATGAAGGTTCTAAGTATTGGCTAGGAGTTTTACTGAATTAAAGAATAGAGACTTACAAGATATATTCATAGCCTGTACAGATAATTTAAAAGCTAGATTGTATTCTCAATGTTTATAGAGATACCAAAATGTACTTCATTAGGTGTCAAGTAATTTAAACATTTCTTAGGTCTATTATTCAAGTCTATCTGTAACTTTCTAATGTATTGATGAGATATATTGTTAAAGTTAGTACCTTTAGGTATAAATTGTCTGATATACCTATTCATGTTTTCATTAGTACCTCTTTGCCAAGGACTGTATGGATCAGCAAAGAATACTTTGATGCCAGTCTTGCTAGTTAGCTTCTTATGTTTAGCAAACTCTTTACCATTATCAAATGTAGCTGTTAATATTTTATGACCATTAGATACTTTGTACAATATTCTATTGATTGAATTAGCTGTTCTATCTATAGACTTGGCTAAAATAGTAAATCTGCTAGCTCTATCGACCATTGTTACAATAGCACTTTTATGGTCTTTACCAACAATAGTGTCACCTTCAAAGTGATAAAGATTTTTTCTATTAGCACTGCTAGGTCTTTCAGAAATACTCGCTCTATCCTTTATCTTAACTTGTTTAGAGTCACCTTCTTTTTTGTATTTATATTG
>NZ_WBSX01000114.1 GCF_009823375.1 Francisella noatunensis subsp. noatunensis
GATAGAGCTAGCAGATTTACTATTTTAGCCAAGTCTATAGATAGAACAGCTAATTCAATCAATAGAATATTGTACAAAGTATCTAATGGTCATAAAATATTAACAGCTACATTTGATAATGGTAAAGAGTTTGCTAAACATAAGAAGCTAACTAGCAAGACTGGCATCAAAGTATTCTTTGCTGATCCATACAGTCCTTGGCAAAGAGGTACTAATGAAAACATGAATAGGTATATCAGACAATTTATACCTAAAGGTACTAACTTTAACAATATATCTCATCAATACATTAGAAGTTACAGATAGACTTGAATAATAGACCTAAGAAATGTTTAAATTACTTGACACCTAATGAAGTACATTTTGGTATCTCTATAAACATTGAGAATACAATCTAGCAACTAAAACCAAAATTTAAAGTTGCTAAACTAATTGTGATTACTAAGACTACTTTTCTCATTTCTAATTACCTTTTTAAATATGTTCTGTATCGAGATGTGACTATTATTACAGAGTTTTGTTATAAATAAAAATATGTTATTTTGATTTAATATATAAGATATTTTGATATGAAAGTATTTATCTAAGTTGCTCTGACAAATAACAGTATCAACCTATAAAATCATAGTTTTCATTTTTTAAAATGTTAATATATGTGAATTATTTAAAAAGACTCTCAACAAAGTTATGAAAAAAATTATTGCAACTTTTACATTACTATTTTTATTGATACCGCTAGGCTACTCAGAAGGTAAGCTAGTTTTTGTATCGATGATTACAAGCCATGGTGATAGAGCACCTTTTGCCAATATCAAAAATGCTGAATATGATTGGGGAACAGGACTGTCTGAACTTACTCCAATCGGTATGAATCAAGAGTTTAATCTAGGTAGTCAGCTCAGACAAAGATACATCAAAAACTTTAAAACTACTGCCATGCAAATATCAGAATCAGAGTATATTTGTATTAGCTAGCCATACTAATCGAACTGTAGAGAGTGCGCAAAGTTTATTAATGGGGCTATATCCAGCAGGTACTGGTCTAGTTTTAGACAACGGACAATATGCTATTAATGGAGGCTTCCAACCGATTCCAATTATGACTTTATCGGCTGAATCTAAGCTTATACAGTTTCCTTATGAGCAGTATCTAGCTGTGTTGAGAGAATATATCTATAACTCTAAAATATGGCAAGATAAAACTAAAGAAGCAGAGCCAACTTTACAAAATGGCAGCAAATATTAGGTAATAAAATATCAGGTTTAAATGATGTTATTACAGTAGGAGATGTCTTGATAGTAGCCAAAGCGCATGGTAAACCTTTACCAAAAGGATTATTTCAAGAAGATGCGGATCAGATAATTGCTCTTACAGATTGGGGCTTAGCACAACAGTTCAAATCACAAAAAGTTGCTTATATTATGGGTGGCGAACTTACTAATAGAATAATACAAGATTTAAATAATGCTGCTGATGGTAAATCTAAATATAAAATGACTTATTACTCAGGTCATGATTTGACTCTTTTGGAGGTTATGGGAACTCTAGGAGTACCTCTAGAAGAAGCACCAAGCTATGCAAGCAATCTACAGTTTGAGCTTTTCAAAGATGGCGATACTTACAAAGTTAAACTTAGATATGATGGTGAGTATGTTAAATTACCAATTATTGATGAGGATGACAGTTGTACACTTGATGCTCTAAATAAATATATGCAAAACATCAACGATAAATTCAAAAAATAAATTCTAATTATTTTCTTAGATAAGCTGTGTAATATTGCTCAGTCATTCCTTCAGCCTTTCGATAGTCTGGGATATTTTCTCTTTGCTTACTATCAATTAGTTCAAACTCAATATTTGGAGAGAAGTTCTTTATCAACTCAGCTTGAGTAACACTATATGGAGGAGTCTGAGATTTTTTATCATGCTCCATCACGAGTAGTAGTATTTGAGTATTATCAGAGCATACTTGTAGCATTATCTTTGCATATATAGATCTTATATCTTCTGGCAAAGCAATATAAGCACCTCGGTCGTACCAAATATCAAAATTAGGTAAGTTTTTAGCTATTTTAGGTAAGTTAAAAATATCTGTTACATATATCTCAATATCATTACCTTTGTAACACTTATGATCACTCTCTTCGATAATTTCATATTTGATATTATTTTGACTAAAAAATGATAAAACAGCTTTTTCTGAAAGCTCGATACCAACAATTTTAACTCCTTTAGACAAAAAGTACAGTATATCTATACTACAGCCACACATTGGCACCAGACATACTGAAGAGATATTTATATTTAATCTAGAAAAGTGTTTAACCAAAAACTCATTTGGCGATTCTTGACAGAAATCAACATCATTGTTTTGCCATCTATCTAACCAGTATTGGTTATTATTAGTCTCAACTTTATCCATACTATCTCTAATTGGTAGTGATTAACCTATTAGACATATTAACATGAACGATTAGATAAATATTACTTTTAAATATGGCGATTTATACAATGGTTCTTTATAATTTCGATAGATTATAAAGGAGGAAAAAATGTCAAGTCAAAGTTTACTTATCAAAAATGCTACATTTGTTAACGAAGGCAAAACATTTAAATCTGATGTTTTAGTAGAGAATGGCAAGATCGCTCAAGTTGCTGCAAATATAGATAAAGCAGTAGATAAAACAATCGATGCTACAGGTCTTCATCTACTACCAGGTATGATAGATGATCAGGTGCACTTCAGAGAGCCTGGCCTTATGCATAAGGGTGATATTGAGTCAGAATCGCGTGCTGCTGTAATGGGTGGTATCACATCTTATATGGAGATGCCAAATGTAAATCCAGCTACTACAGTAGTTGAACGTTTAGATGAGAAAAAAGAGCGTGCTGCAGCTAGATCACATGCGAATTATGCTTTCTACCTAGGTGCGACAAATGATAATGTCGAAGAACTAAAACGACTAAAGCCGAATGATGCTTGTGCTATTAAGATCTTCATGGGTGCATCAACAGGTAATATGCTAGTGAATAATCCTGAGACTTTAGAAGGGTTTTTCAAAGATAGTCCATTACTTATTGTGACGCACTGTGAACATACTCCAATGATTACAGAGCTTGAGAACAAAGCGCGTGAGAAATATGGTGAAAATGTACCTTTTGACTTACATCCAGAGATTCGCTCGCGTGAAGCTTGTTTCAAATCATCTGAGCTTGCAGTTGGTTTAGCAAAGAAATATAACTCAAGATTACATGTGCTACATCTAACTACAGCTGAAGAGATGGTACATTTTAATAATACTATCCCGTTAGAAGAAAAGCGTATCACAGCAGAAGTGTGCGCGCATCATTTATTCTTCTCACGTAAAGATTATGCTGATAAGGGTTCACGTATCAAATGTAACCCAGCAATCAAAGAAGAGAGCGATCGTTTGAAACTGTTAGAATGTGTCGCTAATGATACTATTGATGTAATCGCAACAGATCATGCACCACATACTTGGGAAGAGAAGCAGGGCACTTATTTCAAAGCGCCAGCAGGTTTGCCACTTGTTGAGCAGGCGCTTATTTCAGTTTTAGAGCATTATCACAAAGGTTTCTTAACTCTTGAGCAAGTAGTACAAAAGACAGCACATGCTCCGGCAATTGTCTACAAAGTAAAAGATCGCGGCTTTATCCGTGAAGGGTATCATGCTGATTTAGTACTTGTAGATCTTAATGATCCACATACTGTGACAGATGAGTGTTGTCACTATAAATGTGGTTGGACTCCATTTGATGGTATTACTTTCCAATCAAAAATTAAGACAACAATTGTAAATGGTGTAGTGAAATATCATAAAGGTAAAGTTGTGAGTGATCAAAGAGGACAATGTTTAGAGTTTAATCATGAGTTTTGATTTTAGCTTGAAGTAATCACTAAATTTTTGCTAAGTTTGTTTTTTAATATGGTGTAATTATACAGTGTTCTTTACAAGAGTAGGGATAGGTTGAAATGAAGTCTAGTAAGCGTGAGTGGCGTGGTATTCATCATTCATGGAGCTTTTCTCCCCAAACTTTTCGTTGGTCAGGAGAAATGATAAGTGGAATAAATTTTTTACCAATCGCAACAAATATGCGAGCATGGATGTTACAACAAGGTCAGTTATCTCTTATGTCTTTTGAGCACTCTCGAGAAAAGGGAGGCCTTACAAACCCTTATACTAAAAGTGGTATTACCTTATCACTTATTATGGCCAGTGTCATTGATCATTCATATGCTTATGCACAAAATATTGAGACATCTCATAATGCTCTAGATTCAGAAATTGAAAGATTACGTATTTATAACGAATTACTTTTATACTCAGCAAGACTAATTGAAGTCGTAGTTAAACAACTTCTGTATTGTACGCAGATACCATAATCAAGATATAAGCAAATGGGATTAGGGCAGTTACTTGAATCTCCATGTCCATATTGTAAAAAGAAGAATGGTAAAGAACCTCATCTTGTTTCATTAGTTGGTACATTGGCACATCCATATGGTTTGTGCTTAGAGTTTGAGCATTGTGCAATGGATCATATGGATATTGTAAATAAGTTAATAAATTCTCAAGCAGCGCACTCTACAGTTCAAGAACTTAATGTTAGGACTTCAGCTATTTCAAAATCTCAACTATTGAAAGAAAGTACAGATATTCTTAATAAACTGGTTCATATGCTCTCACATATTGAGGATTTAGAACAAATAATGATGCAAGATTTGAAAAGTAAGATGAAAGCTATAAATCTTCTCAAGCTTGATGGACTTAAAGCAGATGATTGTAATTTCAATTTAGTTCCTGGAGAAGAATTTAAATTTAATTCTAAAACAGATTAGTTGAGAGCTGACGCAACATTCTTTTCATATATTAGAGAAGAATTCGTCATCCTATGGCTTGACCATAGGGTCCATTGAGAGTTTAAACTAAGGTCTAAAGAGTAGATTTTACGATCAAGTCATAGAATGACATAACAGATTATTTTATATACTCATCAAACCAAGCAATTTGCTTAGCTAGTATCTTTTGTAGAGGCTCACCCTCATAACATTCATAGTGACTAATACCCTCTAGAATCATTAGCTCTTTTGGTTCATTAGCTTTTTCATATAAAATATGCGACTCTTCAACTGGATTTACAGAGTCAGTATCAGAGGCAACTATTAGTACCGGAATTTTTAGATCACCAATATAGTTCTCTGGTTTATGCGACATAGTTTCATTAACTGTAAGAAATGGAATCTTAATATCAAAAGCATCATACTCTTTGCTATATCTTTCATAGAAGCCTTTAGATTGCTCATCTGTTAGTACCTTATGTAAAGGTACCATCATCTCTTTACCAGTTTTTTCTTTTTTAGTTAGCATCTTGTCAATCATACCAATGAATTTTTCTTTTTCTTCATCAGACATATCACCTGTGATTACTCTCTCACCATTAGCTAAAGTTAGCTGAACTGATAAACATTTGATAAGGTCATTTTGCGCAGCTGCAGTGATAGCGTTAGCACCCCCATACGAAGTACCCCAAAGCCCAATTTTATTAGAATCAACAAAGTCTAGACCAGCTACATAATCAATCGCAGAATGAATATCTTCGATTTGTAGTTTTGGTACTAGTCTACCTCTTTCACCTTCGCTCTCGCCAAAACCTCTATAGTCAAAGTTAAGTACAACATACCCAGCCTTTGCAAAAGCTTCAGCATACGCAGGTAGTAATACTTCCTTGAAACCGGCAAAACCATGACATAAAATTATCGCAGGATATTTACTATTTTGATTAAAATTTTCAGGCTTGTATAGCTGTGCTGATATATTACATTCATGAGATGTAAAGTTTACTTTTTCCATGTTTCTTCTAGTTACTCGTTATATATTTGTAACTTTATTTTAGCAGAAATTAAGCTATGTAACTTATAGAAGAGATTTTTATATACAGCTAGATTGTATTCTGAAAGTTTTAAATAGTTGAAAGAGAGTTCCAAATATAGTTTATTAGGTTTTGACGAAACTAAAATAAACGATAAGGAACTAAAAAATGCCAAAGTACTTAACTCTTTCAAAT
>NZ_WBSX01000115.1 GCF_009823375.1 Francisella noatunensis subsp. noatunensis
CAATATAAATACAAAAAAGAAGGTGACTCTAAACAAGTTAAGATAAAGGATAGAGCGAGTATTTCTGAAAGACCTAGCAGTGCTAATAGAAAAAATCTTTATCACTTTGAAGGTGACACTATTGTTGGTAAAGACCATAAAAGTGCTATTGTAACAATGGTCGATAGAGCTAGCAGATTTACTATTTTAGCCAAGTCTATAGATAGAACAGCTAATTCAATCAATAGAATATTGTACAAAGTATCTAATGGTCATAAAATATTAACAGCTACATTTGATAATGGTAAAGAGTTTGCTAAACATAAGAAGCTAACTAGCAAGACTGGCATCAAAGTATTCTTTGCTGATCCATACAGTCCTTGGCAAAGAGGTACTAATGAAAACATGAATAGGTATATCAGACAATTTATACCTAAAGGTACTAACTTTAACAATATATCTCATCAATACATTAGAAAGTTACAGATAGACTTGAATAATAGACCTAAGAAATGTTTAAATTACTTGACACCTAATGAAGTACATTTTGGTATCTCTATAAACATTGAGAATACAATCTAGCACAGCTAAAATTAAACCCAAATCATTGGTCTATAAATTCTATTTAAATCATCAATAGAATATCCTTTAGCAGGTATTGTTGCTAAAACACTAAATCCTTGCGAACTTCTCACTTCTTCATGTTCAAAGCCAAGATTAAGCGCCACTTTTGCCTCTACGATATTTTTAATTTTCTTAACGTATTCATCTTTACTCATATTGCTATATGAGTACAAGTTTTCATTGTCTTTATTAACGTCAATAGATACATCATTAGTTATTGGGTCATACGCTAATCCTATATTAAAACCAGTTTTATCAGTATTTGTTGAATTTTCCTGTTTTAATATCCTAAAACCTCTAAATAATCTGTCTAAATCTTGTTCATCGAGCTTAGCGATGTTATCATAAATATTCTGTAATACCGCTTCAGTATTAGCATCTCTATCAATACTGGTAAACTCATTTACTTTAGCATCACTAGATTTAATAGAAGAACTCTTAATATTAAGTTTCATATCTTGATTATTTGAACCAAAAAGCTCTGAGGAATAACTAAAAGTTGATTCAAATAAAATCCCTGTAACTCCACTTTTTTCAACCGTATAAAAAATATCTCTCAATAAGTCTTTATTATCATTGACTAAAGCAAAGAAAGAATCACTAGGTACACATATTGAAGCACATACTCTTTGTACCTCAACAAAACTATCCATAAAACTCAACATATTAACTAATGCAGACAAGAGCTCTGTATCTTCGACCTTTTGTGTAAAGTTTTTATACGGTTCACATAACGATGTTAATATCTGCTTAACCATATTAAGATGACTTTCAGAAACATCATGAGATCCAACTCTTGAGTTTCTATTTTTTGCCATTCTTCTCAATAGCAAATAGAACCCTCTTGTAAGCTTATCTAAAGATCTAATAATACTACAAAGTTTAATTACTGTTTCAGATGATGAACTATCTTCTTCAATAGAAAAATTGATTACTAAACCTGTAAAATATGCATACTCTTGAGATAATTCGAAATCAAAACCGGGAAGTCTATCTTTCAACCATCCAGTAAAACTGAAGTTATCACTACTTGAGAATACGCTTTTAAAAGACGAGCTACTCTTCCATTTAGCTTCTTTATTCAAAATCACTAGATTATCTAGCAATTTCTTTTGACACTCCATCATTGGTGATACAAATGACCTGATGAAATCAGCTTCATCATCTACACCCATAACTTTAATATATCGCTGAACTGTAAGCTTTATAAAATACTCTTCAAATGTTACTTTATATTTGCTTTTTCTAGTTGAGAAGCTTGATAATTCTTCCAAGGGAGAAGCACCAACCCTTGATACTCTTGAATTAAGCGAGTACATTCTATTGAATTCTGCCAAACTCACAGTAGAACCCAAAGAAACCGAGGATGCTTTATTATTTTCCGTAATAACAGAGCCAGCTCCTTTATTACACAACACATTTATTGAAGTATAACTAATATTTGATTCTGGACTTATTACAGTTGCTCTATTTTCTAAAGATTCAACAAATTGTTTTGTCTTTTCTGCATTTTCTTTTCTACTAAGAAAATTTTTAGCTTCTTCCTTTCCTGACTCACTAGTGATCATTTTACAAAGATTGAATAATATAGGTAAGTCACTACTATCATCAAATTCTACTACATTTATTACAGACATCTGATCTTTAAATTCTTCTTTTTTCAGAGTCTGCGAGTAGTTAATCAGAGTATCTTGGACATAAAATGAATCCGGGTTACTAAATGTTTTGGCTTTATTAAAACTAGGATTATATTGTTGTTGACTAGTTGATAATATTGCCTCAGAAGCTTTTTTCTTTATATCTAAAGATGCAATATCTTTAAACTTTGATTTAAGTTCATTAAGATCCGCACCAGCTTTCCCAGATAAATTAGCTAAAGAGGAATTTTTTGACAATACATTAAGAATTTCATTAGAATCAATATTAGTTAACTGACTTCCTTTAAGCTTATATATTTCACTTAGAGACCCTATTACCGAATCAAAAGTACCCCCTTTATCATATATGCTAGACAATATATTTTGAGCACTTCGATATGCACTTGTTCCTGTTGTTTTAGCAAAATCAAAGTCTTGTTGGGCCGCAGCTGAAACACTCTCCATCATTGATCCAGCCTTATTCTTTGCATAATTACCAAAATCAACATAGTCTTTTGTCAAATCTTTAACTGTTGATGTCAACTGATTCTTTAAATCTAAATTCTCACCTGTTAATAGTCTCTGTGCTGAGCTTTCTAATAATCCTTGCTTATATGCAATAGCTCCTTTCAAATCATTTCTTTGAGCCATCGAATATCCCATCCCCGATTTTATATCATATGATCCAGATGTCTGATTGAAATCTAACATCTTGGTAGTCATAGGTATAGAAATTCTTAGCGTTCTGAGCTTAGATGCTGACTGTTTAGAATATAGTCCAAATCTTGCCTTAATCTCCATATCACTAAACTCAGACAAGTTTGGTATCTTAAAAGGTGACTCATAACTTTCACCTATATTCTTTTTGATAATTGAATCAACCTGATTTCTAAACTTATTTACAGAACCTTTAGCATCAGCAAAACCCATCAAATCATCTGCCAAAATCTTACCTTTTATTTCGCCAGATAAAAGATCAAAACTTGCAGTATTAGTAGAAGTCTTTACTTGAATTAATGAATTTTCATAATCTTTAGAGCTTACTGCAAGAGTCATGAGTCCTTCACCATTTTTCTCAATACCCAGACTCTGTTTTTCATAATTACTTTTTGAATAACCAGAGAGCGCACTTCTACCAAAATAAATCTGCTCAATCTCAGGATATGTATACTCTCTAATTAAATCAAGACCATCTCTAGTTTTAGGAACTAGGTATCTATATGAACCATCAGGGGTATTCAAAACAAAGCCTAGTTCATTCAAAAGTTTATAGTCTTCTTTAAATTTAGGCGTATAAACAAAGCTCTTAGCTTCTTTCGAGCCTTTTGCTGTTACTAGTTTAAGATTCACATTCCCTTTAAAATTGTCTAGCAATTCCAAAGATTCCGAATCTGTAAAGTTCAACTTACTTGTATTTGCACTAATATCAACATTGTAACTAAACATTGCTGATGATGCTTTACCACTCATTCTAAGATATAGAGGTATAAATGATTTAACATCTCCTTTTTCACTATCGAATATAGGTAAATTAGACCAGATATTTATACAAGAGCTACCCATAAAGCTTTTTTCACCAGCAGCAACAAGACTCGCAGCAGCCGAAGCATTTTCACTATTAATAGATGCTGTTAATTTGGCATTAAACTTAAATTTTGGCAGCGAAGTTAATTGTGCTACATTTCCACCACCAAGCATCTGGTTAACACTTGATTTTATGAAAAAATTATAAACTTCCGTATCAGTAATACTACTCCACAGTTTAACTCTAGCAGGATCTTTATAAAAAGCAAAATCTCTATCTTTAATTCTTGTAAGAATTCCTTTTTGTTTATGCGAGTCCTTCAAAAATTTTTCAAAATATTTTTTTCTTTCTACAGCATAAGTATTAGCCATGACATCTATTGTTTTTAATTTTTGAGCAACAATAATCTCATCCTCAAAAAACATATGCCTTTCAATGTCATTATAAAACCATGCTTTTATAAAATCAGAAAAACCTCCATTAACCTTTTCCTTCTTTAGATCATCAGTATCATATAATATATCGTTAATATCTTCAGACATGTAAACCCGAAACAACAAAACATCTATATTTATCATTTTTACATAAATCTTGATACTAATTAAATTATTTTACAGCACTTCTAATAGACGTTTATTTGCCCTAATATAACTCTATCTTTTGCACCTGTTGCCGATGGGAGATTATTATAGCTATGGTTGAGAGTTTCATTTCCTAGCACAGCAAAGGCTATGGCTTCTTTTGCGTCACTATTATGCCCAATATCTTCAAATGTTAAGACTTCAGTTTTGACTAATTTTTTAATAGTTCCTATCAGAAACTTATTATACGCCCCACCCCCAGTGAAAATTATTTGATCAAGCTTAACTTTATCAAATACAAAATCTCTATAAGCCTTTATTATACTCTCTGCTGTAAATATAGTTAGCGTATGAACTATATCTTTAGGATTGCTTTGCTTATATTTATCAAGAATATAATCCGTATATTCAATACCAAAAAGCTCTCTACCTGTTGACTTTGGTGGCTTGAGAGCTAAATATGGATTTTGTAAAAGCTCTTGCAACATATCTACAATAACTATACCAGAGGCTGCTATTTCACCATCTTTATCATAATCTCGATTAAACAAAACTTCCATTGCTCTATTTATCATCATATTCCCTGGGCCAGTATCAAATGCATATATATCATTAATATTTGGATTTTTAGGGATAATTGTAGTATTAGCTATTCCACCAATATTATGTAGAGCACGCGATTTATTTTTATCACTATAAAGGATATAATCCACATAAGGTACCAAAGGTGCTCCATCTCCTCCAGCTGCGATATCTCCCGCTCTGAAATTTGACACAACTGTTGTTCGACATTCGTAAGCTATCGTCGCAGCATCTCCTAACTGTAATGATGATTTAATAAAACCATCTTCATTTTTTGCTTGGTGATATATAGTCTGCCCATGACTAGCTATGAACGCGATATCTTCTAATTTTAGGTTACTTACAGTTACTAATTTTTTTACTGCATTAGCATATTCAATTCCAAGCTTAAAATTAAGACTACATAATAACTGAGCATTACTTCTTGTTAAATCTAAAGACTGCTTAATATCATTTAATAAACCTTCTGAATATGGACATGTTTCAAAATTAACTAATTTAATATCAGTATCTAATCCATATCCTCGAATCTTACATAAAGCCACATCAATTCCATCTAGCGAAGTTCCAGACATAATCCCAATACAGTATTTATACTCATCCATCTCTGCTATCCCAATAGTAAAATATTAATTTTATTATAACCCACTAGCTAATTCACAAACACTGATTATTTCAATTTTTGAAGTCCTAGTTCTTTTTAGAATTACTCTTTCTTAGACTTGTTAACAGCTAGATTGTATTCTCAATGTTTATAGAGATACCAAAATGTACTTCATTAGGTGTCAAGTAATTTAAACATTTCTTAGGTCTATTATTCAAGTCTATCTGTAACTTCTAATGTATTGATGAGATATATTGTTAAAGTTAGTACCTTTAGGTATAAATTGTCTGATATACCTACTCATGTTTTCATTAGTACCTCTTTGCCAAGGACTGTATGGATCAGCAAAGAATACTTTGATGCCAGTCTTGCTAGTTAGCTTCTTATGTTTAGCAAACTCTTTACCATTATCAAATGTAGCTGTTAATATTTTATGACCATTAGATACTTTGTACAATATTCTATTGATTGAATTAGCTGTTCTATCTATAGACTTGGCTAAAATAGTAAATCTGCTAGCTCTATC
>NZ_WBSX01000116.1 GCF_009823375.1 Francisella noatunensis subsp. noatunensis
AAGTTAAAGCTTAGACACTTATTATTTTTCAAAGCTAGACAATATAAATACAAAAAAGAAGGTGACTCTAAACAAGTTAAGATAAAGGATAGAGCGAGTATTTCTGAAAGACCTAGCAGTGCTAATAATAGAAAAAATCTTTATCACTTTGAAGGTGACACTATTGTTGGTAAAGACCATAAAAGTGCTATTGTAACAATGGTCGATAGAGCTAGCAGATTTACTATTTTAGCCAAGTCTATAGATAGAACAGCTAATTCAATCAATAGAATATTGTACAAAGTATCTAATGGTCATAAAATATTAACAGCTACATTTGATAATGGTAAAGAGTTTGCTAAACATAAGAAGCTAACTAGCAAGACTGGCATCAAAGTATTCTTTGCTGATCCATACAGTCCTTGGCAAAGAGGTACTAATGAAAACATGAATAGGTATATCAGACAATTTATATCTAAAGGTACTAACTTTAACAATATATCTCATCAATACATTAGAAGTTACAGATAGACTTGAATAATAGACCTAAGAAATGTTTAAATTACTTGACACCTAATGAAGTACATTTTGGTATCTCTATAAACATTGAGAATACAATCTAGCAAATATTATTTTTCATAAGATCATTTAGTGATTGGCACCAGTTTCTCCAACTTTCCTCAATGGTTATTACTTTACCATTTTGGTCAATATGGTTATGATTGTGGAATGAGTTAATTGTGTCTTTGTCAAAATATTTATCATACATGGTTATTGCCTCCAATGTTGAGAATAATATGTTATTGATTGATTTTTTATCCATATCACTATTTGTAATTGTGTTCTTTAGGTTGTTAAGTTGTAGTAGTATCAAATCTAGAGAAGACTTTTGCTTTTGGATATAGTTGATTTGTTCATTAATTAGCTTTAGCCAGTCATTACTAGTCATATTATCTAGTATTGATTTGATTCTACTAAGGGACAATCCTAGGTGACTCAAAGACTTTATTTGTTGTAATTTGATTAAGTCTTGTGTCATATATAATCGATAGCCTGATTGACTATCTCTTAATGGATTTATAAGTCACACCTCCTCATAGAAACGAATTGATCTAATTGTCAGTCCAGTTTTTTTGCAATTGTCCCTATTTTCCAACTCATAATTACAGTTTTTTGTTATGGATGTTGATAATGATATAACCTTACGTAACGTTAGATTCAATAGATAAATTGATAAAAATAAAAAAAAACCTTGAAAATGACTTTTTTGGCTCAATATGTAGTTTTGCAAGTACTTAGAATATATGGATTTTCTAAGTTGCATAAAAATTAAAAATTTTTTGAAAACAAAAAATAGCAATAATTAACAAAGGAGTAAGATTGTTATGAACATTCGTCCATTACAAGACAGAGTATTAGTACGTCGTGCAGAAGAAGAAACAAAATCTGCAGGTGGAATTATCTTAACTGGTAGTGCTCAAGAAAAGCCAAGTCAAGGTGAGGTTGTAGCTGTTGGGAATGGTAAGAAATTAGACAACGGTTCTACTCAGCCAATGGATGTCAAGGTAGGCGATAAAGTACTATTAGGTAAATATTCAGGCAGTGAAGTAAAAGTAAATGATGAGACTCTTCTGATGATGAGAGAAGATGACATCATGGGCATTATCGGATAATCAAAAAATCTTACAAATTTCAAAGGAGAAATTAAATATGGCTGCAAAACAAGTTTTATTTTCAGATGAAGCTCGTGCAAAAATGCTAGATGGTGTGAATACTCTAGCCAATGCTGTAAAAGTTACTTTAGGTCCTAAAGGTCGTAATGTTGTTTTAGACAAAGCTTATGGTGCACCAACAATCACTAAAGATGGTGTATCTGTTGCTAAAGAGATCGAACTAGAAGATAAGTTTGAAAATATGGGTGCTCAAATAGTTAAAGAAGTAGCATCTAAAACTGCTGATGTAGCAGGTGATGGTACTACTACAGCTACTGTATTAGCTCAAGCGTTACTTACAGAAGGTCTAAAAGCAGTTGCTGCAGGTATGAACCCTATGGATCTAAAAAGAGGTATTGATAAGGCTGCTGCTAAATTAGTAGAAGAGCTAAAAGTACTTTCTAAGCCTTGTTCAGATACTAAATCTATCGAGCAAGTGGGTACAATCTCTGCTAACTCTGATTCTACTGTAGGTAAGCTTATCGCTGAAGCTATGGCAAAGGTTGGTAAAGAAGGCGTAATCACTGTAGAAGAAGGCAAAGGCTTTGAAGATGAGCTAGATGTAGTTGAAGGTATGCAATTTGATAGAGGTTATTTATCTCCATATTTTGCGACAAACCAAGAGAATATGACTACTGATCTAGAGAGCCCATATATATTACTAGTTGATAAGAAAATCTCTAATATCCGTGAATTACTTCCTGTATTAGAAGGTGTTTCTAAATCAGGTAAAGCTCTACTGATCATCGCTGAAGATGTAGAAAGCGAAGCTTTAGCTACTTTAGTTGTAAACAATATGCGTGGTGTAGTGAAGGCATGTGCTGTCAAAGCTCCTGGTTTTGGTGATAGAAGAAAAGCTATGCTAGAAGATATCGCAATCTTAACAGATGCTACAGTTATCTCTGAAGAGCTTGGTATGAAGCTAGAAGAAGCTAATATGGAGCACTTAGGTACAGCTAGTAGAGTACAAGTATCTAAAGATGATACTACTATCATTGACGGTGCTGGTAACAAAGATGCTATTGCTAATAGAGTTAATCAATTAAAAGCGAATGTTGCTGAAGCTACTTCTGATTATGATAAAGAGAAGCTACAAGAAAGATTAGCTAAGTTATCTGGAGGTGTTGCTGTAATTAGAGTTGGTGCTGTTACAGAAACTGAGATGAAAGAGAAAAAAGATCGTGTGGATGATGCTCTTCATGCAACTCGTGCAGCTGTAGAAGAAGGTATCGTTGCTGGTGGTGGTGTTGCTATTATCAGAGCTCAAAAAGCTCTTGATGGCTTAACTGGTGATAATGATGACCAAAATCACGGTATCGCATTACTTAAAAAAGCAATCGAAGCACCATTAAGACAAATCGTATCAAATGCTGGTGGTGAGTCTTCTGTAGTTGTTAACGAAGTAAAAGCTAAAGAAGGTAACTATGGCTATAATGCTGCTAATGATACTTATGGTGATATGGTTGAGATGGGTATCTTAGATCCTACTAAAGTTACTCGTTCAGCTCTACAACATGCCGCATCAATCGCTGGTCTTATGATCACTACAGAAGCTATGGTTGCTGAGATCAAAGAAGATGCTCCAGCTATGCCTATGGGTGGCATGGGTGGTATGCCAGGCATGATGTAATAAAGTCTTAATATCCAAAAATATCTCTTGTTGGATATATTTTGGATATCATCTAAAGACTATATTCAAATTTTCATATCTTTCTTATCTAAAAATTAAATTCATCATTAAAAAATAAGCTTCTAGAATATTTATTCTTAATTATGATGCATATAATCATTCTATGAATTATTAACGAGTAATATATTTTATGAGTTCAATCTCAACAGATAATAAAGTTCTTGGATTAAAAGATGTCACGATAATGGCGGTCACTGCTAACTTTGGTATCCGTTGGATACCTGTTGCTGCAGGTTTAGGAGCATCAGCAATATTTTTTTGGATACTTGGTGCTTTGGTATTTTTCTTACCACTAGTCGTTATAGCTACACAACTATCACGTAAATATCCTGATGAAGGAGGCATGTATGCTTGGACTACTAGAGCTTTGGGTGAAAAATCAGGCTTTATGGTTGCATGGTTGTATTGGATTAATACGATATTTTATTATCCAGCAGTTCTAATATTTTTGGCTACAAATTTTGCTTACTTCATTGGTAAGCCTGAATTGGTTGAGAATCATTATTATATCACTGTGGTGGTATTGATAGCTTTTTGGTTGATTACGGTAATTAGCTTTTATGGTCTAAAGGCAAACAAATATCTAGTATATATTGGTGGTATTTTAGGCTCATTTATACCTGCTATTGTGATAATCGTCCTAGGGGTGGCAGCTTATCTAGCTGTAGGGCATAGTGCTACTGATTTTTCTGTGGCTAACATAGCTCCTCATGGTAGCTCGTGGGACAATCTTTCTACTTTGACTATTATTATGTTTGCTATGGCTGGTATTGAGATAATTCCTACTTTTGCTAACTCTGTTAGAGATGCTAAGAAAAACCTCTATTATGGCTTGATTCCATCTGCTTTTATACTACTTGGACTATATATACTAGGCACAGTAGCTTTGAATTTGGTAGCATCTCCAGATGATATTGGTAAGGCATCTGGCTTGATGACAGCATTTGAGATTATAGGTCATCAATTTCATTGGGTATGGTTTCCCAAGCTAATGGCATTTTTATTAACATTTGCTGAATTTGCCGCGGTTAGTATTTGGTTATTAGCACCTGTGATTATGTTTTTTAAATGTACTCCTAAAGGGATTTTGCCGGATTGGTTACACAAAACTAACAAGCACGATTCTCCAAGAAATGCTTTGATATTTATGGGTGTGTTGGTTACATTTATAGTTGTATTTACAAATTTGTTGCCGTCAGTTGATGCGATGTATCAAATCTTGATCCTCATGGCTACTGTACTTTATTTTATCCCTTATTTATATCTTGTAATCGCTTATATCAAGCTTATGAATCATAAGATAAAATATTTGTTTGCGGTGCTAGTTTTTGTATCGACATCATTAGGTATAATGTTTAGCTTTCAACCACCAAGCGATATGAATAATGCTTATGAGATTGCAATATATGAATCAGAACTAATTTTAGGGCCAATGATTTTTATATTTGTAGGATGGCTTTTGTATAAGTTTAGAAAATAGTGGTCAATACTTTCCTACAACCTTGTCAAAAGCTTTTGTTGTCAAGAATCTTTTGAGAGTTGTCATAATCCAAGTCGCTTTTGTTATAAAGTATCTAGGTCTTGGTTTTTTTGCTATAAGAATTTTTTCAACAACTTTGGCTACTTCAATTGTTGGTAAGTTAAAAGGGATAGGTTTGTGATTACCAAGCATTATTCTATAATATTCTTTATGATGAGGCGAATGTTCTACTTCAACATTATCGATAGTCTTTAGTGCATTCTCTCTAAATTTACTTGTTACAGGGCCAGTATTTAATAGACTAATAAAAATATTGGTATCCCTAAGCTCAAGGCGCATAGTATCAGTCATACCTTCTAGAGCGTGCTTACTAGCCACGTATGATCCACGATACCTCATACCAATAAGTCCTAATATTGAGCTATGTTGTATTATTTTTCCATGACCTTGTTTCCGCATAATTTTTATAGCTTTGTTAGTTAGATTGTGTATCGATATCTTCTAATGCGCCAACTTGTCCAAATCCAGCATTATTAAATACAGCATCTAATTTGCCACCAATTTTAGCTAAAATAGCCTCTAAGGCCTGATCAACCTGATGATAATTAGTGACATCTATCAGATAAGTATCAAAGCCTTCAGCTTTAAGCTTATCTACATCTTCTTGCTTTCTAGCAGAAGCAAAAACTTGATATCCTTTATCTCGAAGATAGCTGGCTGTTGCGTAGCCAATGCCACCATGCGAGCAACCTGTTATTAGAATATTTTTTTTGTTATCCATATTTATAAAACCAAACTCACTTTATTGAGTTAGTTTATTTTAAGTCTATTAAATAGTCAAAATAAGAAAAAATGCTAGATTGTATTCTGAAAGTTTTAAATAGTTGAAAGAGAGTTCCAAATATAGTTTATTAGGTTTTGACGAAACTAAAATAAACGATAAGGAACTAAAAAATGCCAAAGCACTTAACTCTTTCAAATAGATATTGTATAGAAGAATTACTTAAATTAGGATACCAAACATCTCAAATAGCCAATAAAATTGGCTATAGTGAAACAGCTATAAAAAAGGAACTTAATCGCACTAGTATAAATAGTGACTATAATGCTGAGATAGCACAGAAGCTATATCAAAGCCGCAGAACTTCAAATAATCATAAGCTATCCTGTAAAGTTAAAAAGCTA
>NZ_WBSX01000117.1 GCF_009823375.1 Francisella noatunensis subsp. noatunensis
CAATATAAATACAAAAAAGAAGGTGACTCTAAACAAGTTAAGATAAAGGATAGAGCGAGTATTTCTGAAAGACCTAGCAGTGCTAATAGAAAAAATCTTTATCACTTTGAAGGTGACACTATTGTTGGTAAAGACCATAAAAGTGCTATTGTAACAATGGTCGATAGAGCTAGCAGATTTACTATTTTAGCCAAGTCTATAGATAGAACAGCTAATTCAATCAATAGAATATTGTACAAAGTATCTAATGGTCATAAAATATTAACAGCTACATTTGATAATGGTAAAGAGTTTGCTAAACATAAGAAGCTAACTAGCAAGACTGGCATCAAAGTATTCTTTGCTGATCCATACAGTCCTTGGCAAAGAGGTACTAATGAAAACATGAATAGGTATATCAGACAATTTATACCTAAAGGTACTAACTTTAACAATATATCTCATCAATACATTAGAAAGTTACAGATAGACTTGAATAATAGACCTAAGAAATGTTTAAATTACTTGACACCTAATGAAGTACATTTTGGTATCTCTATAAACATTGAGAATACAATCTAGCATATTAACTTATACCTACTATTATTATTTGCTCTAGCCCGTTCTAAATGCTTATTATTAAATAATTTTGCCACCTTAACTATTTATACTAAAAATATTGATTGATAAACTTTGAAAAAGATAAATATTTTGTCTAAAATCTATTTATAAAATCGACATTAATATATGGAGAAAATAGTGGATTTAAAAGACTTTAAACAAATAGAGCTTTCTCACTTTACCGATACTAAATCAATAAACTATCTTAGAGATGATGCTAGCCATCTTCTTTACTTAGAAAGTTCCGCTTTAGAGGTCTTCAGGGATTATAAGGATCATAATGCTTTGACAGTCAGAGCAGATCTCAATATAAAAGATGTAAAAACAAAAATAATTGATAGTCATAAAGATTTTGCGCTGGTAATTAGTACTGATGATAAAGTTGTAGGAACGATTGCTCTTCATTATATAGAAAGCCAAGCACTTCAAGAAAGAGCTAGAAGCTCAGGTACAAAACCTGCTGATTTAGTTGTACATGATATTATGTTACCAATAGCTAAGGTAAATATAGTATCTTATTCTATTATAAAAAATACTAAAATTGGTCATATCCTTAATACTTTGATTAATTCGGATTACCATCATATAGAAGTGTATGATAAGAATGAAAATGGCGAAAAATATATTCGTGGTTATTTCTCTTTACCATACATTAGAAGAAAGCTTGGCTTAGATGTCTATCACGTTTATCAAAAAGAAGGCGTCTCTAATCTTAATAAAGGTATCTAACTGTTTTAATACTAATCAATATATCTTTCTATAACGTTATAAAATTGATTTGCCATAATTGTATATCCTTTTGCATTAGGGTGCACAGCATCAACCATTAAATCTTGGTGGCCGATAATTCCTTCTAAAACATTAGGAACTAACAAACATCCATTAATTTTTGCAAACTCGATATAGTCTTCAGCATAATCATTTTTATAGTATGGTATGTCTAAACCTCCAATAACAACTAATGCCCCATTTGCCTGTAGTATATTTACTATACGTCTTAAATTTGCAAAAGCTTGAGCTGCAGGAATTCTTTTCCTGAGATCATTTGCTCCTAGTGATACTATTACTATTCTAGGATTAGCTTGTATAACATCTTCAATTCTTAATAGTGCTTGACCTGTTGTTTCACCAGATACTCCCATATTTATTACAAGTTTACCAATCATTCTTGATAATTGAGATGGATAGTTGTCATATTTATCTACACCATATCCAGCTGTCAAGCTATCACCAAAAGCAATAATAGTCTCACCATGTGGTTTTTGGTTAACAATTGGCCAATTATTATAGTTTTGGTAGATAAAATAATAGTATGACAATGCTAATAAAAGTATCAAAAAAATGACAAGAAGTATTTTCTTCATCAGATAGGTATCACCAAGAATAAATATGCTAGAAATTATAAAATAGTAAATCGCAAAATACTATCTATAGTAATCGTAATTATAAGTAGAATTTAGACATGGATTTTATAAAAACTATCTTTTATAATTTAAAAGTTTTTCTAGAACTTTAGATATTTTATTGAACGAAAGATTTGAATAATCTAGCAAAAGATCTTTTGTACCGTGAGTCAAAAACTCATCTTTTAAACCGAAATTTCTGATAATTATATTTTTACTTAGATCATTGGCAAGTATATACTCATTAACTGCAGAACCAGCCCCACCAGCTATTGAATTTTCCTCAAGTGTAAATATGATCTCATGATTTTGACATATTTGATTAATCATTTGTTCATCAAGAGGCTTTACAAATCTCATATCAACTACAGTAGTATCATATTTATCAGCTAGCTGGTTAGCAAGTGGCAGTAAGGTTCCGAAGTTTAAAATTGCAACTTTAGAACCTTTTTTAATAAGCTTTGCTTTACCGAGCTCTATATCAAGCCTATCAGTAATTTCAGCTCCAATACCTGCCCCGCGAGGATAGCGCACCATAGCTGGCCCCTTGTATTCATATCCAAGCTCAAGCATATGATGTGTTTCATTTTCGTCACTTGGAGTCATAATCACATGATTTGGAATACAACGCATAAATGATATATCAAAACTACCATCATGAGTTGCTCCATCTGCTCCAACAAGACCGCCTCTATCAACAGCATACAAGACATCTAAATCTTGTAATGCTATATCATGTATAACCTGATCATAAGCTCTTTGTAGAAATGTTGAGTAGATAGCAACTACAGGCTTAAGTCCTTGGCATGCTAAACCACCTGCAAAAGTAACTGCATGCTGCTCAGCAATAGCCACATCAAAGTATCTATTTGGAAATTGTTGTGAAAATCTAATTAAATCAGAGCCTTCCTTCATAGCTGGAGTTACACCTACTAAACGCTCATCTTTAGCTGCTTTTTGACAAATCCAGTTACCAAATATATTTGAGTAAGTTAGCTTAGAAGCTTTTGATTGATCATCCCCACTATGAAAACTTGGTGCTACATGATGAAACTTGATAGGATCAGATTCTGCTTTAATATAGCCTTTACCTTTTTTGGTAATTACATGTAAAAGTTTTGGACCTTTATGATCTTTTAAAATTCTTAAAGTCTTTACCAACTCTGTAACATTGTGACCATCTATTGGACCCACATAATAAAAACCTAAATCTTCAAAAAAATTTGCAGGGACAAACATTCCTTTAGTCTGTGTTTCTATCTTTTTTACAAACTCAAACATTGGTGGAATATTTTTAAGAACTTCCTTTCCTTTTTCACGAATTGAGTTATAAAAGCCACCTGAAATAATCTTGCTAAAATGAGCTGAAAGACCACCTACATTATCAGAAATTGACATTTCGTTATCATTGAGAATAACTAGGATGTCTTCTTTAATTCCTCCGGCATGATTAAGTGCCTCAAATGCCATACCACCAGTTATAGCGCCATCTCCGATTACAGCAATTGAATTAGAGTGCTTACCTTGTAGTCTATCTGCAATAGCCATACCGAGTGCTGCACTTATTGAAGTACTTGAATGCCCTACTCCAAAGGTATCATATTCACTTTCAGATCGCTTCGGAAAACCTGAAATTCCACCATCTTTTTTGATCGTAATAAGCTTATCTTTTCTACCTGTTAGAATTTTATGAATATATGTTTGATGACCCACATCCCAAACTATATTGTCATAAGGCGTGTTATAGACGTAATGCAAAGCAACAGTTAATTCTGTAGCACCAAGACTACTTGCAAAATGTCCACCACTCACATCCAATGTGTCTACCAAAAAAGTTCTTAACTCAGATGCTAGTTCTTTAAGTTGTCCCTCAGGTACAAGCTTAAGATCTGCAGGGGTATTTATCTTATCTAAAATAGTATATTTCGACATAGTATAAAATCTTCATCTAACCCAAAAGTACAATTCTAAAGAATATATACTTTAATAAATTAAACATTTCGTCAGCTAGTGGTTATTCCCACTCAATTGTTCCAGGTGGTTTACCTGTTACATCATAAACGACTCGTGATACTTGTTTAACTTCATTTACAATTCTATTTGAAACTATAGATAAGAAGTCATAAGGCAAATTTGCCCATGTTGCAGTCATAAAATCAATACTAACCACAGCTCTTAATGCTATAACATATTCATATCTACGCTGATCCCCAACAACCCCAACTGACTTAACTGGTAAGAAAACCCCGAAAGCCTGAGAAATATCATGATACAAATTATGCTTATAGAGCTCTTCAGTAAAGATAGCATCTGCTTTTTGTAGAGTTTCAACATACTCTTTCTTAATTTCACCTAATATACGCACACCAAGACCCGGACCTGGGAACGGATGTCTATAAAGCATATTATACGGTAAGCCTAAGCCTAGTCCTAATTTACGCACCTCGTCTTTGAATAACTCTCTTAGAGGTTCTAATAGCTTAAGCTTCATCTCTTTTGGCAAACCACCAACGTTATGATGAGATTTGATAACATGAGCTTTAGACTGGCTATTACCAGCTGACTCAATTACATCACTATAGATCGTGCCTTGAGCAAGCCATTTCGCATTTTCGATTTTAGCTGCTTCTTCATCAAAAATATCAACAAAAAGTTTACCTATAATTTTACGCTTTTCTTCAGGATCACCGATACCTTTTAGAGCATCTAAAAATCTATTTTTAGCATTTACACGAATAACATTAATATCCATATGCTCTGCAAATACTTCCATCACTTGGTCGCCTTCGTTAAGACGAAGTAATCCCGTATCTACAAATATACAAGTAAGTTGATCGCCAATAGCCTCATGTAATATTGCTGCTACCACAGATGAGTCAACACCACCTGATAAGCCTAAAATTACTCTATCACTTCCAACCTGTTTTTTTATTTCTTTAATATCGTTTTCAATAATATTTTCGATATTCCAAAGAGCATCACATTTACAGATATTTAAAGCAAAATTTTCTATAATTTGTTTGCCATTCTCTGTATGAGTAGTTTCTGGATGGAACTGTACTCCATAAAAAGGTTTACTCTTGTGAGCAACAGCTGCAACAGGAGCATTTGCTGATGATGCTATTACTTCAAAATGTTCGCCAGTTTGAGTAACTTTATCACTATGGCTCATCCATACAGATTGTTCTGTTTTAAGATTGGAAAATATATTTTCTGATGATTTTAAGATATTAATGATCGCTTTACCAAACTCACTTTGATCAGCACCTTTTACCTCTCCACCATGCTGCATTACCATTGTTTGCATACCATAGCAGATACCCAAAACAGGAACACCTAATTCAAAGACTATTTCCGGAGCCTTAATATCTGAATCATATACAGACTCAGGACCACCAGAAAGAATTATACCTTTAGCATGATAATCTTTGATAAAATCATCTGCTATGTCGTGAGGAAATATTTCGCAAAAGACACCAACCTCCCTCACTCTACGCGCGATAAGTTGAGTATATTGCGAACCAAAATCTAAAATCAAAATCTTATTATTATGTATATCTGTCATTTTTATAGAAATAAATATTTTCTTAAAAGAATATTTTAACCTAAATAAATTTGATTGTAATTAGCTTTTAGTGATAAATAAAAGCTAGATTGTATTCTCAATGTTTATAGAGATACCAAAATGTACTTCATTAGGTGTCAAGTAATTTAAACATTTCTTAGGTCTATTATTCAAGTCTATCTGTAACTTTCTAATGTATTGATGAGATATATTGTTAA
>NZ_WBSX01000118.1 GCF_009823375.1 Francisella noatunensis subsp. noatunensis
CCAAATACCTGCAAACTATTTAATTGTGGTACAAAATCATCATTTATAACCTTATTAGAGAACTGTGAACCTGCCTTGTCCTCCATTCCATTTCCCTGATTCATCGCAGTAACTGACGCTAAGCCAGATGCCATAGATGGTGGCGGATTATTTTTGGTTTCAGGAAGACCAGCTCCTTTCTCGGCAATTTGGTCAAATTCTGTTAAACCAGGCATAACACTATTTGCAAATGCCAAACCACCTAGACAGAATAGCAAGAAAGTTATAAATATTTTTTTCATAATTGGATATTAATCATCAGTGAGGTATTTGGCTCAAAGTATCTAATATTTAGAACAATTATGCAAATTTAAATTAGCTATTTTTTTCTCAAAGTGATAGTATTCTTATTCAATTATTGAAAAATATTTATATCACAACAACAATATGACGACGGAATTCAAAAAATCTCTAATAGAACACAAAGCTGTGATATGGGGGTTAATCAATCGAGAAATTACCACAAAATTTGGCGATAGTTACTTCGGTTATGCATGGATTGTTGTAGAGCCAATGCTTTTTATAATGATGTTCTACGCAATGTTTACATTTATAGGCAGAGCTACGGGCAATATGCCGATTTTGCTATTCCTACTAACAGGAATTGTACCATTTCTCTTCTTTAGAAACTCTTTTCAAAATGCATCTAGTGCTATCGCTGCCAATCAAGCCTTACTTGCTTATAGACAAGTCAAAATTATCGATACAATCTTAGCGAGAGTTATACTAGAAGCGGCAATTACCACACTATCTGCATTGATTTTGACTGCTATGATAATATATCTAAATAGTAGCGCAAATATTTATCACCCTATCCGTATTATATATATGGTGATTATACTATTAGCAATTACAATTGGTGTATCACTTATACTTGCTGTAATCTCCTACTACTATATAGATTTACCCAAATTTATGGGGATTGTTAACCGTATCTTATTTTTCACTTCAGGAATATTTTTTGGCTTAAATGACTTCCCTCCTAATATATCCTACTATCTGTCATTTAACCCTATACTTCAAGTTATTGAATTTATTCGCTCAGCGTTTAGTGTCGAACATCTCAATACTTATTTAAGCTATGAGTATTTAGTAGCTTTTGCAATATGCACTCTATTCTTAGGTGTTTTGTGCTACTATGTAGCTAGAAAAAATATTATGATGAATGCAAGATCAAGGTAACCTATAAATATGATACAACTTGTAAATGCTACCAAATTTTATAATATCCGTGGACATAAACACTATATTCTCAGAGATGTTAATTATACTTTCCCAGAAGGTAAAAGTATAGGTATATTAGGTCGCAATGGTGCTGGTAAATCTACATTTCTACGTATGCTAGGCGGTCTTGAATACGCGAACTCTGGTAAGATAATTACAACTAGTTCAATATCATGGCCTGTAGGGCTGACAGCAGGTTTTCAAGGTAGTCTAACAGCACGCGAGAACATCAAGTTTGTCTGTCGCATCCACAACAAAAATCGACGCGAGATGAAACAAATAGAAGAGTTTGTCTATGACTTTGCAGAGATTGGCGAGTTTTTTGATATGCCTGTCAAATCATATAGCTCAGGTATGAAAGGTAGAGTCAACTTTGGACTGTCCATGGCTTTTGATTTCGACTACTACTTAGTCGATGAAGTCACAGGTGTTGGCGATCCACAGTTCATGAAAAAGGCTAATGATGCATTCAATGAAAAAAAGAAAAATGCTTGTGTGATTATGGTTTCGCACAATATGAAGGAAATCAAAAGCAGTTGTGATATCGCAGTTGTGTTAGAGAATGGTAAAATTAATATATTTGATAATATGGATGAGGCTATAGCCTCTTATCAGAAGTAATCTTATATAAATGAAAAAGAAGCAGATTTATATTATGAATAAAATACAGGTATTGAAAAGTAAATACAAAAAAACATTAGTTACACTATATAAAAAACTTAGTAAAAGGCTTAAAACAACTGCTCTAAGAGATATATATACATACAAAAAAATCCACTATAAACACGAAGCTATTGTTAAAAGTAACAAAACCTATGCTTTTGCAAAAAGAAATAGCTTCTTTTCTCTAGTAGTACTGCCAACGATTATTGTAGCCTTATACTATGTGGTACTTGCATCTCCACGCTATGAGAGCTCAGCGATAGTATCTCTAAGACAAAATAACACTGCGCCTATGGTTGATAGCTCACTATCAACCATACTTGGTGGTGGCGGATCTGATACTTCTGCAAACAGCTATCTACTGATAGACTATATCCTGTCCCCACAAATGCTTGATACACTACAAGCTGACCTAAATATCAAAGCCATGTACCAGAGTCCCAAAGTAGACTTTTTCTCACGCTTGTCGCGCAATGCTGATCAAATTGATTTCTTAGATTACTATAACAAGATGGTATCTTTAAGCTACAACCAACAGTCTAATGCTATCACAATAAATGTGCAAGGCTACACTGCTGATCAGGCTCAAGATGTACTAAACACCATCACCAAAGAAAGCCAAGACATAATCGACCATATATCGCACACACTAGCTGAGAACAGAATGAAATTTAACAAAGAGCAGCTTGATCTGATCAAGACTAAAGCGATGAAAGCCCAAGATGCCCTAGTTGAGTTCCAAAATAGCCGTGGAATAGTCGACCCAGAGGGGTCTGTATCTAGCAAAGCTACTGTGATCGGAAATCTACAAGGACAGTTAACTGCTGCAGAGACACAACTGACAAATCTCAAATCTTATCTGTCTCCTAACTCTAGTGAAGTAAAAGCTACTGAACAACAAATCATCGCTTTGAAAAAGCAGATCGACAAAGAAAAAGCAGATTTCTTAGCCGAAGATAAAGAAAGTCAAAAACAATCGCAACTTGATGATATGGTGTCTAACTACACATGGCTTAAGCTCAATGCTGAATTTGCAATGACAGAGTACCAATCAGCACTACAATCATTTGAAACAGCCAAATTAGACAGCCAGAATCAACAAAGCTATCTAGTAGATGTTGTCAAACCAACTTTACCAGATTCCGCCAAATATCCTCGTATTATATATAATCTAATAACAATATTTGTTATCTTAAGTGCATTATATGGCTTAGGACGCATGATTATAACCATCATTTTAGAAAATAGATAGTTGCCATATGCAATACACTCTAACAAACCCAGTATATATATCGGGTAAAGGTCTACATACGAATAGATACAATACTATCGTCATCTCTCCTGCTCCTGCTGACACCGGAATAGTGTTTTGTATTAATGGCAAAACTATACCCACACACTACAGCTATGTAATTGATAAGCCATTATGTACATGTATTGCAGCTGATGAGCGACACTATATCCGTACTATAGAACACTTGTTAGCAGCACTATTTTGTATAGGCATCGATAATGCTTACATATACTCTCAGACAGATGAGATACCAATACTAGATGGCAGTTGCAATGGCTTTTATCAGCAACTACAACTAGCTGGTATCCACCAGCAAAATAATGCTTCATCCAAGAAACTTATAATTAAAAAAACTATCGAATACCGCGAAGGTAATAGATATATAAAAGCCTCACCAAGTGACAGCTTCAGCGTAAACCTACAAATAAAGCCAAAATGTGGCTATCAAAGCTTCAATAAAATAATCACCTCTGAAATACTAGTTGCAGACTGCATCGATTCACGAACTTTTGGACCGCTATATAAGGGTATTCTGGCAAAAATCTTCACAAAATTTAGTAAAACTCCTGTTGCTCAAGGTGCAAGCACTCAAAATACAATCCTTATTAACCAAGAAAAATCATATGTCAAAAATGGTCTTCGCTATACAGATGAGCATGTTCGCCATAGAGTCATGGATTTGGTTGGTGATCTTATGCTATGTGGGACACGCCATATTAGCGGACATTTTGAGACTTATAGCACTTCACACGCGATGAATGCTAAACTACTCGAGAAAATTTTCGCAGATGAGAGTAATTTTGAATGGTGCGTTAAATATTAAGATCGAAGAGTTCAGAATCCAATATCATATCAACTAACAACTTTATTATTAGAACACACTCTTGACGCTTGCATTAACACAGCTCTGACTAGCATTAAAGCTCTTAGGATAAATATTAACACCGTCTATACCATCAGCAATCAAATGCCAAGTGCTACCATCTTTATCAAACATTTGTGTATATACTCCATTACCCTTAATACTAACTGTCTGAACATCTCCCGTATTATTCATGAATTTTAATTTTACCTCTCTATCTTTAGGTAAATCTGTGACAGCCACATCAACTCTCGCAGCAGCAACAGACCAACTATCGAAATTAAGATTAACATTGGTAGTCTCATCTGGTGATAATGATACTAGTGTATCGGGAGCCTTATAAACCTTACCTGCTACAATATAGGAGTTAGCATGAATCATATACTTACCTTTTGTAACATCAATATCATAGATTGTATTTTTCTTATTAAAAACTAGTGAGCCTTGATATACCACTGTTCCTTTTGAATCTAAGATTTTGACTCCCACACTACCAGATATAGCAGCCTTAGGATAAATACTTAAACTAACTGCATGTATATTTTTATAGTTAACAGATATTTTCTTAGATTGACCCATAGCCAAATTAACTATACTTTGGCTGGCATATCCTTGGCTAGAGTCAATACCTTCTACAACTATAGTAAATTGCCCTATTGGTAGTCTAACTTTTTTTGTAGCCCCCCATTTAAGATTTTTTAGATCAGCAACTTGATTGTGATTACTATCATAAATAATAACATGAGGTTTACTAGTACTACTTACATAAGCAGGTCTAGAAGGAGTATACAAGTATATTGCAGGTTGCAAAACATCTTGACAATATATCCAATGTTGATTAATGTCTGGAGTGTCTGCAGTCCACCAATCATTTTTCAGTTGATATACTTTATTATCATATCTAACGAAATCACCATTACGATATCCTATCCAATTATCTTGATCAGCTCCTTTAAATTGCTTGATCATACTAGGTACGCTATCACATTCGCTAGAATTGTCTGCATAGCTGAAATTTACCATACTATTCAAGCAAACAAACATAACTAACTTTAACACTCTTTTCTGCATAAAAATTCCTAATTATAAAAATATTATAAAACTTGAGGTATTGTAACAAGACTCTCTAGATCCATCAATATTTTGATAACATCTAGCAAACAATCTCTTTACGCACTACCACACAACCTGACCTAAATGACTTCATAAGCTTACTACCCGTGTTTCCTATGAAGCTCTCAAGCAATTGTCGAATATTTCTAGGTAAAAACCTAATATATTTTTGTCTCTGCACATACTCAAATTCAAAAGTCGCTACGATATTAGCCGATATATCAATACCCCTGACAAATGTCAGGCCACTATTATCTTATGTGCGATCTAATTTTATCAATACCAGTATCATATCCAACTGCTAAATCCATAGCAACTATAAATTGTCCACCATACTTGAGAACTCGAAACACTTCATCAAAAAAAAGCGGTATTGAGATAGTAATATAGCTAGATTGTATTCTCAATGTTTATAGAGATACCAAAATGTACTTCATTAGGTGTCAAGTAATTTAAACATTTCTTAGGTCTATTATTCAAGTCTATCTGTAACTTTCTAATGTATTGATGAGATATATTGTTAAAGTTAGTACCTTTAGGTATAA
>NZ_WBSX01000119.1 GCF_009823375.1 Francisella noatunensis subsp. noatunensis
TATTTGTGGTAGATTAAAACATGAGGGCATTGTTAATATAACTCACAAAGCAATTTACAACTTAATAAGCAAGTTAAAGCTTAGACACTTATTATTTTTCAAAGCTAGACAATATAAATACAAAAAATCGTTGAGTATATCTAAATAACTTTTAGACACATAGATTTAAAGACAACTGATTTAATATCAAGTCATTCTCACGAAGATAGGAATCTCTACAATATTTAAGAGATCCCCATATCAAGCAGAAGGATGACTACTTTTTTTATGGTACATACTGATTATATAAACTGTCTTATCTATTCATTTATTTTAAAAGAAAAAGTAAAAAATTAAGGTCTAGATCAAGATATCAGAAGTAAAAAGGGGAAAACTGAGTTTTAAGAACTAGACCTTAATGAGAATATGGCGGAATGGACGGGACTCGAACCCGCGACCCCCTGCGTGACAGGCAGGTATTCTAACCAACTGAACTACCACTCCGTTATGGTGCCGACTGCCGGAATCGAACTGGCGACCTACTGATTACAAGTCAGTTGCTCTACCTATTGAGCTAAGTCGGCGACTATGAGTATGTATTATAGCTCTTTTTATCAAGCTGTCAACAATGTTTTGTAATTTTTTTAATTTAATGGAATTATGTCATATTGATTGTATATATGGTTACTTTCAGCTTTTAAATATATATTTTTTTCAATTTCTAATTCTAGCTCTGCTAACCATATAGATTCTTCTTTTTCTATATAATCAATGATCTTTTTCGAAGACATAAGTAAGAAATTATTATAATTTGGATAATTTTTTGATTCTGACTTAATCTCTCTAAATATGTCATAACAAATTGTTTGTAGTGTTTTGACACTTCCTTTACCATTACAATGCTCACATGGCTGGCATAAGGTCCTCAATAAACTCTCATGTACCCTTTTACGTGTCATTTCAACCAATCCTAGCTCTGAAATATCACTTACACTAGTCTTGCCTTATTAAGCTCTAATTCCTTCTTTAAAGCCTCTAAAACTTGTTTTTTGTGTGATTCATCCATCATATCTATGAAATCTATGATTATTATGCCGCCTAAATTTCTCAATCTTAGCTGCCTTGCTATCTCTTTTGTAGCTTCTAGATTTGTTTTAAATATAGTTTCTTCTAGATTTTTGGTTCCTATAAAACCACCTGTGTTTATATCAATAGTTATCATTGCTTCAGTTTGATCAATAACCAAATAACCACCTGATTTGAGATATACTGTTTTATCCAAAGCTTTATTTATTTCAATATCAATATCATATTCTTCAAAAATATTATGTTTTTGATAAAGTTCTATTTTATCTCTTAAACCAGGAATATATTTATCAGCAAATTGGCAAATTTCTTTATATGAATCTATATCATCAATATGGATTTTATCAGGATTATCATTAGCAAAAATATTAATTGTCTTTATTATCAAATTAAAATCTTCATAAACAACACCGGGTTTGATTATAGTGCTAGAAATATCCAAAATATCTTGCCATAAATTATTTAAAAACTTGATATCATTTTCTAACTCTTCATAACTAGCACCCTCTGCAGCAGTCCTTAAAATATATCCGCGAGGATTTTCACTTTGGGTAATTTTTTTAATTGAATCTAATAATCTTTGTTTTTCTTCTTCTTTGTTTATTTTAAGAGATATACCAATATGATCTAGATCAGGTAAAAAAACTAAAAAACGAGATGATACAGATAAATGTGAAGTTAATTTTACACCTTTATTACCAATACTTTCTTTGACTACTTGAACTAATACTTCTTGACCTTCACGTAACCATTTATTGATATCTTCAGTATTTAGTTTATTCAATTTAAAATTTTCATCAGATTCATCATCATCCCTTTCTAAAGGTATAACCTCTGATAAATGTAAAAAACCAGCTTTTTCTAGTCCTATATCTACAAATGCTGCTTGCATACCAGGAAGTACTCTTATTATTTTACCTTTATAAATATTTCCGACTATTCTTTTTTGGTTATCTCTTTCAATTAGAATTTCTTTGAGTATATTATTTTCTTTTATAGCAATTCTTTGTTCATATTTATTTATATTTAAAAATATTTCAGTATTTAATGACATTAGAAAAAGTATTTTTATTTTATTTTTGATTATTTTTCTTTTACTTATTTATATATAACTTTATTCCTTTTTTTATATTATTATTTATTATGTGGGTATTTTCTTGTTGATAACTCTCTAAAAGCTATATATATCAAGAATTAAAGAGGTTTATAATAAATGTATAAGTATGTAAAAAAGATGATTAATTAATATGAATAAAAATGTGGATAAACAATTATCAAATTTATCAACAAAAATATCAACATATTTGTGAATAAGTTATTTAACAACCTTCTTATCAAAAAATAAACAAATTAATTAACATAATTATCCACAGGCTTGATTAATTATGTTTGCTTATTTTTTTTTATTGCAATAAAATCTTACACATTCAATTAATTTACTATACCTTCTATTGGTTATCCTTTTAAATTAAGGATTATTGGGACGTTTTTTTATTATGACTACATGGAATAAGTGTTTAAAAAAGATAAAAAAAAACCTTTCTACGTTTGAATATAAAACGTGGATTAAGCCTATTCATGTAGAGCAAAATAGTAACTTATTCACAATTTATTGTAATAATGAATATTTTAAAAAACATATAAAATCTAAGTATGGAGATCTTATTTCATCAACAATAGAAGAGTTTCATAATGGTGATTTGCTTATAGAATATTCTAGTAAAAAGTTTTCTGGAGAAAAAGCTTCGGGAGTAGCTTCGGTTGGGCCACAAGCAAACTTTTTTAATCAGAAAAATGTTGAAATAAAAGATGATTCTGAAGAAATAAGTCTAAATCAAGAGCCTAAGAAGAATCAAAAAAAACCATCTTCTAAAAAAACGGCTTCCCAAGAGTTATTTGGTTTTGATGAAGCTATGCTTATCACAGATAAAGATGATCAAGAATATTCTTTTGGTTTACCACTAAAAGAAAAATATGTTTTTGATAGTTTTGTCGTTGGTGATGCAAATAAAATAGCTAGAGCAGCGGCTATGCAAGTATCTATTAATCCTGGTAAATTGCATAATCCATTATTTATATACGGTGGTAGCGGACTTGGTAAAACTCACTTGATGCAGGCTATTGGTAATCATGCTAGAGAAGTTAATCCAAATGCTCGAATTATATACACAAACTCAGAGCAGTTTATTAAAGATTATGTAAATTCAATTAGATTACAAGATCAAGATGAGTTTCAAAGAGTGTACAGATCTGCAGATATTCTTTTCATAGATGATATTCAATTTATTGCAGGTAAAGAAGGTACAGCTCAAGAGTTTTTCCATACGTTTAATGCTTTGTATGAAAATGGTAAACAGATTATTCTGACTAGTGATAAGTATCCAAATGAAATAGAAGGTTTGGAAGAAAGATTAGTTTCACGCTTTGGATATGGTCTAACAGTTTCTGTAGATATGCCAGATTTAGAAACTAGAATAGCTATTTTGCTCAAAAAAGCATATGACTTAGGACAAAAACTACCTAATGAAACAGCAGCTTTTATAGCTGAAAATGTACGTACAAATGTTAGAGAGTTAGAGGGCGCTTTAAATAGAGTGCTAACAACCTCTAAATTTAATCATAAAGATCCTACTATAGAAGTAGCGCAAGCTTGTTTAAGAGATGTTATAAAAATACAAGAAAAGAAAGTAAAAATAGATAATATCCAAAAGGTTGTTGCTGACTTTTATAGAATTAGGGTAAAAGACTTAACTTCTAATCAAAGAAGTAGAAATATAGCTAGACCAAGACAAATAGCAATGAGTTTGGCACGTGAGTTGACATCACATAGCTTACCAGAGATAGGTAATGCCTTTGGTGGTAGAGATCACACTACAGTTATGCATGCTGTCAAAGCTATAACTAAATTAAGACAAAGCAATACTTCAATATCTGATGATTATGAGTTGCTTTTAGACAAGATTTCTCGTTAAATAAAAATAGGAACTATTATCAAAGGGGTTTTTAAAAATGAATTTTGTACTAAATAGAGATGACTTACTAAAGCCTTTACAGTCAATGTTATCAGTGGCTAATAGTAAAAGTACAATGCCTTTATTATCATGTATATTGTTTGATATAAATAACAATAATCTTAAAATTACAGCTTCTGATCTTGATACAGAGATATCATGTAATATAGCTATTAGTTGCAATACAAACGTAAAATTAGCGTTAAATGCTGACAAAATATACAATATTGTTAGAAGTTTAAATGATAACTCTATGATTGACTTTAGAATTGATGATAATAAAGTTACAATTATTTCTAATAATAGTACATTTAACCTTATATCGCTAAATGCTGATAGTTATCCTTTAATTGACAGTAATATTAATGAGCAAGCAAGTTTTGATCTTTCTCAACAAGACTTTCATCATATTATCTCAAAAGTAGATTTTTCTATGGCTAATGATGATACTAGATATTTCTTAAATGGGATGTTTTGGGAAATTAACTCAAACTTACTTAGAGCAGTATCTACAGATGGACACAGAATGTCTATTACAGAGTCTATAATAGATAGTAAAGTTTTAGATAGTGATTCGCAGTCAATAATTCCTAAAAAGGCTATTTTAGAACTTAAAAAGATAGTTGGCAAAACAGAAGAAAATATCAAAATATGTTTAGGTAAGAACTATCTTAAAGCAGAGTTTGGTAATTATGCATTTATATCAAAACTTATAGATGGACGTTATCCAGATTATCAAAAAGTAATCCCTAAAAATAACACAAAGCTTTTTGCTGTAGATAAGCAAGTTTTGAAAAATTCATTGTTAAGAACATCTATTCTAGCTAATGATAAATACAAAGGTGTACGTTTAAATATATCTCAAGGACAAGTGCTTTTATCTGCAAATAATCCTGATAATGAAAAGGCTGAAGATAAAGTAGAAGTTCAATATAATGATAATGATATGGAAATATGTTTTAACTACAAATATCTTTTAGATATTATTAATGTTTTAAGTGAAGAAACTATGACTATTTATCTTGATAATCCTAATATGAGCGCTTTAGTTAAAGATGAAAAAGATAATAGCTT
This sequence comes from Francisella noatunensis subsp. noatunensis, assembly GCF_009823375.1. Taxonomy (GTDB): domain Bacteria; phylum Pseudomonadota; class Gammaproteobacteria; order Francisellales; family Francisellaceae; genus Francisella; species Francisella noatunensis. The sequence goes on from NZ_WBSX01000119.1 coordinate 5,151, forward strand.
GTTTATTATTATGCCAATGAAAAGCTAGATTGTATTCTCAATGTTTATAGAGATACCAAAATGTACTTCATTAGGTGTCAAGTAATTTAAACATTTCTTAGGTCTATTATTCAAGTCTATCTGTAACTTTCTAATGTATTGATGAGATATATTGTTAAAGTTAGTACCTTTAGGTATAAATTGTCTGATATACCTATTCATGTTTTCATTAGTACCTCTTTGCCAAGGACTGTATGGATCAGCAAAGAATACTTTGATGCCAGTCTTGCTAGTTAGCTTCTTATGTTTAGCAAACTCTTTACCATTATCAAATGTAGCTGTTAATATTTTATGACCATTAGATACTTTGTACAATATTCTATTGATTGAATTAGCTGTTCTATCTATAGACTTGGCTAAAATAGTAAATCTGCTAGCTCTATCGACCATTGTTACAATAGCACTTTTATGGTCTTTACCAACAATAGTGTCACCTTCAAAGTGATAAAGATTTTTTCTATTAGCACTGCTAGGTCTTTCAGAAATACTCGCTCTATCCTTTATCTTAACTTGTTTAGAGTCACCTTCTTTTTTGTATTTATATTG
>NZ_WBSX01000012.1 GCF_009823375.1 Francisella noatunensis subsp. noatunensis
CAATATAAATACAAAAAAGAAGGTGACTCTAAACAAGTTAAGATAAAGGATAGAGCGAGTATTTCTGAAAGACCTAGCAGTGCTAATAGAAAAAATCTTTATCACTTTGAAGGTGACACTATTGTTGGTAAAGACCATAAAAGTGCTATTGTAACAATGGTCGATAGAGCTAGCAGATTTACTATTTTAGCCAAGTCTATAGATAGAACAGCTAATTCAATCAATAGAATATTGTACAAAGTATCTAATGGTCATAAAATATTAACAGCTACATTTGATAATGGTAAAGAGTTTGCTAAACATAAGAAGCTAACTAGCAAGACTGGCATCAAAGTATTCTTTGCTGATCCATACAGTCCTTGGCAAAGAGGTACTAATGAAAACATGAATAGGTATATCAGACAATTTATACCTAAAGGTACTAACTTTAACAATATATCTCATCAATACATTAGAAAGTTACAGATAGACTTGAATAATAGACCTAAGAAATGTTTAAATTACTTGACACCTAATGAAGTACATTTTGGTATCTCTATAAACATTGAGAATACAATCTAGCTTTTAATCTATTCATAATTGCTGTATTCTGGAAAATTTTGAATACTCTTAGTAACCTCAAAACTATTAACTCATGAGAATTAATACCAAACAATGATAATATTAATGGTAAAAATATAGCTATAAAATCAATAACATTATAAAAGCCGAAAATAAAAACTAGTTTTCTACGAGCAATAATTAATCTAACAATATACTCAATAGAAAATATAGCTGAGAAAGTTATATTAATATAATTTAGATAATCAATATCACCATAATCGATCTGAGCAATTAAAGTAAAAGAATTTATAATAACAAGAACAATTATTATACTCTGATAAATTTTTTGTAACATATGATAATTTTTCATAACTCTTTTATTAAGAGTTTAGCAAAATTTAGAAGCATAGGTTAAATTTAAAATAGAAATATTTGTTACAAGATAAATATAGAAAAGGGATTATTATTCTTCGTCAGCTGATTCTTCAACTTGAGGTCTATCAACCAATTCAATGAAAACCATAGGAGCTTTATCACCGAATCTATAACCACACTTAAGAATTCTAGTATAACCACCAGCTCTTTCAGCATAACGAGCACCAAACTCTTCAAAAAGCTTAGTTACAGCAGCTTTATTTCTTAAGAAGTCGAAAGCTTGTCTTCTAAGAGCAACTGATTGTGCTTTAAACTCATTAGAATTAACATCTAATTCATTTCTTAATTTATGTTCTCTTTTAGCTAATGTTACTAGAGGCTCAACTATAGTTCTTAACTCTTTAGCTTTTGGTAAAGTAGTTTTAATAAGCTCATGATTAATCAAAGATGCTGACATGTTCTTAAACATAGCTTTTCTATGACTACTAGTTCTGCCGAATTTACTACCTTTTTTACGATGTCTCATAGTAATTACTCCTTTATAGTTAATATTATATGATTACTATATATGTTTATTTTCCTTCAACTAGTTCTCTAAAATTGTCAATTTGAACACCTAGAGATAAGTTGTTATCTATTAATATTTGCTTGATCTCATTTAGAGATTTTTTACCTAAATTAGGTATCTTCATAAGCTGTGATTCTGAATACTGTACTAAGTCACCTAAATACTTGATATTTTCTGCTCTCAAACAATTAGATGATCTAACAGTTAACTCTAGGTCATCAATTGGTTTAAGCAATATAGGATCAATATTAGAATCTAATAAAGCATCTCCAGTTTTACCATTGCTAGGCACTCTAAGAGATACAAATACCGATATCTGCTCACAGAAATACTCAAGAGCTTTTGTAACAGCTGCTAGTGGCTCAATAGTACCATTTGTTTTCACAAATACTTCTAGAGTCTCACTAGCACCATTATCAAAGATTTCAAAAGCAACTCTTTTTATCGGATTAAAATCAGCATCAACCGCTATATCTCCAACTTTTTCAAGTTCGGTTGGTAATGCTGAAAGGATTCCAACATTTCTACCTACACTGACGGTAGCTACTAAGCTGAATTCTCTTTCATTAGTTAGAGTAGCAATAGGTTGATCCTTGTTAATTATTTCAATACCTTGAGTAGTTTTGAAATCGCCAGCAGTCACAACACCAGATTTAGTTACTGATAGCTCTAATTCTACTTTTGATACATTTTTATCAAGTTTTATTGCAACCTTCTTCAGATTAGAAACAATCTCAACAACGTCTTCTTTAACATCTTCTAAAGTCGAGTATTCATGTAGAATACCACTAATATTGACTTTAATAATAGAAGCACCTGACAATGAAGATAATAAAAATCTTCTAATAGAGTTACCAAGGATATGAGCCATACCTTTTTCTACAGGAGAAACTTGAATTTTATATCCAAAAGTCCCTAACTCTTCTTTAAGCTGTATACTAGGTACAAATTCCTGATTTGAATTATTATTACTCACTAAAAAAATCTCCTTGAAATAAGGCTATATAAGAGTCTTTAAAAAAATAATAAAATATTACTTAGAGTAAAGCTCGATGATTAACTGTTCATTTATGTCTGCAGATAATTCTGATCTGTCTGGTAAAGACTTCATAGTACCTTCTAAAGAATCAGTATTAACATCAATCCAAGAAAGTTCTTTTCTATGCTTAGCAAGCTCAACAGCATTTTGAATTCTTAACTGCTTTTTAGCTTTTTCTCTAACAGCAACTACATCACCAGCTTTAACTTGAGCTGAAGGAACATTACAAGTATGTCCATTAACTAAAATACCTTTATGCACAACAAGCTGTCTAGCTTCAGCACGTGTAGCAGCAAAGCCCATTCTATAAACAACATTGTCTAATCTTGATTCTAATATTTCTAACAAAGTAGCACCAGTGTTACCTTTTCTTCTATTAGCTTCAACATAGTATTTTTTGAATTGACCTTCTAAAACACCGTACATACGACGAACTTTTTGCTTTTCTCTTAACTGCAAACCATAGTCAGATAGGCGCGCTCTTCTTGCTCCATGTTGACCTGGTGCAGTATTCATTTTACATTTTTCGTCGTTAGCTTTTACGCCACTTTTTAAAAATAAGTCTGTACCTTCTCTTCTAGAAAGTTTACATTTTGGTCCTAGATATCTAGCCATTATTAATTTCCCTTTAAAATATTAAACACGACGTTTCTTAGGAGGACGACAACCATTATGAGGTAATGGAGTCACATCTGTTATGCTTGTTACTTTTAAGTTTTTAGCATTTAAAGCTCTAACAGCAGAATCTCTACCTGAACCCGGCCCTTTTACTAAAACATCTACGTTTTTTACACCATACTCAAGAGCCATATCAGCAGCTCTTTCAGCAGCTACCTGAGCAGCGAAAGGTGTACTTTTTCTTGAACCTCTAAAGCCACTACCACCAGAAGTAGCCCAAGATAAAGCATTACCTTGTCTATCAGTAATAGTTACTATAGTGTTATTAAAAGATGAGTAAATATGAGCAACTGCATCAGTCACTACTCTTTTTACTTTTTTCTTTGATGATCTAACAGACTTAGCCATATAATCTACCCTTTAATCTTTATAGTTATAATTGTATTACGCCTTTATTGGCTTTCTTGGACCCTTACGAGTACGTGCATTAGTCTTCGTTCTTTGTCCTCTTACAGGAAGGCTACGACGATGTCTTCTACCTCTGAAGCAACCTAAGTCCATAAGTCTTTTTATGTCCATAGAAACTTCACGGCGTAAATCACCTTCTACCGTAAACTTAGCAACTTCTGTTCTTAAAGTTTCAATCTGTTCTTCAGATAGATCTTTAATCTTAACAGTTGGATCTACTTTGCAAGATTGGCAAATTTGTTGCGCTCTTGTTTTACCTATTCCATAAATTGAAGTTAATCCTATCACTGTATGTTTATGAACAGGAATATTAACACCAGCTATACGAGCCATCTACTTCACTCCTAATAATTATTCTTAATTTAGTTGCTATCTGTTGCATTTTGTAACTTGCTAGGATAGCTTTTTAAAAACAAATAATCAAGCTTTATTTAATTTGCTTGATTGATTAACCTTGTCTTTGCTTATGTCTAGGGTCTGTACATATCACACGAACAACTCTATTACGTTTGATAACTTTACAGTTTCTACACATTTTTTTAACTGAAGCTCTAACTTTCATTATATTTCTCCAAAAATATTTCTCTATTTTCTCTTACCACTAAGATTTGCTTTCTTTAGTAAAGAATCATACTGTGTTGACATCATATGAGATCTAACCTGAGCCATAAAGTCCATCATTACAACTACTACAATTAGTAAAGAAGTACCGCCAAATGTAAATGATAGTCCTTGAGCAAAGAACTTAACCACAAAAATTGGCAATAAACATATTGCTGTGATGTACAGTGAACCAACCAAAGTTAGTCTAGTCATAACTGCATCAATATACTTGACTGTTTGCTCACCAGGTCTCACACCAGAAATGTAAGCACCAGATTTTTTAAGATTATCTGCTGTTTCTTTTGGATTAAAAACCAATGAAGTATAGAAGAAACAAAAGAAAATAATTGTCGCAGCGAATACTACAGTATATACAATACTACCAGGCTGTAATAGTTCTGCAACATCAGCAAACCAACCAAGTGAATTATAGTTAGACAACCAACCAAGCAATACACCAGGCACCATAAGTATAGATGATGCAAAAATTGCAGGGATCACACCTGCCATGTTTAGTTTCAATGGCAAATGACTAGTTTGAGCAGCAAACATTTTTCTGCCCTGCTGTCTCTTAGCATAGTTTACTGTAATTTTTCTTTGAGCACTTTCCATAAATACCACAAAAGCAATTACTAGCAAAAGAAGTATCAATAGAACCCAAACAGATAAGTAAGATATTACATGTTGGTTGGCCTGTGATAGCGTATTAGAGATCTCAAATGGTAAGTTCGCAACAATACCAGAGAAGATTAGTAGCGATATTCCATTACCTACACCTCTTTCTGTAATTTGCTCACCTAACCACATCAAAAACATACTACCTGTAGTTACTGAAACAATAGTAGTTAAATAAAATAATCCCATATTGTTTGTAGTAACCAAACCATCTTGATGCAATACAAACGCAACAATACCAAATGATTGTACTATAGCCAAAGCAAGAGTTAAGTATCTTGTATATTGAGTTATTTTCTTTTGACCAGATTCGCCTTCTTTTTTCAGCTCTATAAACTTAGGATATACAGCAGAAAGCATCTGAAAAATAATAGATGCCGAAATATAAGGCATCACACCCAAAGCAAAAATACTCATTTGAGTAAGAGCGCCACCAGAGAACATATTAAACATACTCATCAAGCCACTTGTTGATGAGTGTTGATTTGATATAATCTCAACTAATTTAGTAGGATCAATATTAGGTATAGGAATATATACACCCAATCTAAATACTAATATAGCAATAACTACAAAAATTAGTCTTGATTTCAATTCACCTGTTGTACCAGAAGCACTATTATACTTTGACATATCTTAAATCTTACTCTACCTTACCACCAGCTTTTTCAATAGCTTCTTTAGCACCTTTAGTGCAAGCTATACCTTTAAGGCTAACAGCTTTTTGGATTTCTCCACTAGCTATTATTTTTACTGATTTGATATCTTTTCTTATAAGACCAGAATCTTTTAAACTATCTAATGTTACTTCTTCAAGAGCTACATTATTTAATTCATGCAACCTGATTTCAGCAACAAATCTTTTAGACGCAGAAGTAAAACCAAATTTTGGCAATCTTCTTTGTATAGGCATCTGACCGCCTTCAAAACCTACTTTATGATAGCCACCTGAACGAGCTTTTTGACCTTTATGACCTTTACCAGAAGTTTTACCTAAACCACTTCCAATACCACGACCTAGTCTTTTAGGAGCGCTTTTAGAGCCAGCAGCAGGAGCAATTGTATTTAATTTCATTTTATACTACCCCTCTATCTTAACCATATAATATATTTTGTTTGCCATACCACGATTCTCTGGAGTATCTAATACTTCAACAGTGTGGTTTATTTTTCTTAGGCCTAAACCTCTAGCTGATGCTATATGGTTTTCTTTACGACCAATTAGGCTTTTTACTAAAGTAACTTTAAATGTTTTAGTTTGAGTCATTTCTAATTACCCCTGAATTTCTTCAACAGATAGACCTCTTTTATCAGCGATCTCTTCTGGTGATTTAATTTTTGCCAAACCTGCAATTGTTGCTCTTACAACATTAGCTGGATTAGTTGAGCCGTATGTTTTTGCTAAAACGTTGTGTACACCAACAGCTTCAAAAACTGAACGCATAGCACCACCAGCAATAATACCAGTACCAGCAGAAGCTGGCTGCATAAATACTTTTGAAGCACCATGGTTAGACATTACAGGGTACCATAACGTATCATTATTTAAGTTAACTGATACCATGTTCTTTTTAGCGTTTTCCATAGCCTTTTGGATAGCAGCAGGTACTTCTCTCGACTTACCTCTACCCACACCAATTCTACCTTTACCATCACCTACAACAGTCAATGTGGCAAAGCTCATAATTCTACCACCTTTAACTGTCTTAGAGTGTCTTTTAACACTAACTAACTTTTCAATCAGTTCTTCGTTTTTTTTCACTTCATTAGACATAATGAATAATCATCCATATTTTATTTATTAAAACTGAAGACCATGCTCTCTAGCAGCTTCTGCTAAAGCTTTAACACGTCCATGATACTTATATCCAGATCTATCAAAAGCAACCTGAGAAATACCCTTCTCTTTACATCTATTAGCGATAATTTCACCAACAATTGCAGCAGAGTTAACATTCCCAGTATATTTACACTTCGCTTTTACATCTTTCTCCACAGTAGATGCAGCAGCTAATACAGTAGAACCATCACCAGATATTACCTGAGCATACACATGTCTAGGCGTTCTATAAACACACAGTCTAGTATGACCAAGCTCTTTTAGTTTAATTCTAGTACGCTTACTACGACTTAAACGAGCAGTTTTTTTATCCATAATTATACTATCCCTTACCTAACTACTTCTTCTTAGCTTCTTTTTTCGCTACGTATTCATCTTCATAACGAACACCTTTACCTTTATATGGCTCAGGTTTTCTATATTCTCTAATTTCAGAAGCTACTTTACCTAAAACCTCTTTATCAGCACCTTTTAGAATAATTTCTGTAGGAGCTGGAGTTTCAGCTGTTATACCCTGAGGTAACTTATAAACAACTGGGTGTGAGAATCCTAGCGTAAGATTAAGTTCATTACCTTGAGCTTTAGCACGGTAACCAACCCCTATAATCTTAAGCTTTCTTTCAAATCCCTTGCTTACACCCTCAACCATATTGTTAAGTATAGCTCTTGCAGTACCAGACTGAGCAATAGCATTCTTACTATTATTCTTAGGTGATACAGTTGCTACTCCATCTTCAATACTAAAAGTTACATCTGTAGAAAAAGTCTTATTTAAAGTCGCTTTAGTGCTCTTAACTTCAACCTGATTACCAGCAGTAACATTTATCGTAACGCCACTTGGGATAGCAACAGGTTTTTTACCTATTCTTGACATATCAAATCTCCTTGCTAACTTAAGCTACGTAGCCGATAATTTCACCACCAACACCAAGATCTCTTGCTTTTCTATCACTAACTAAACCTTTAGACGTAGAAATGATAGCAACACCAAAACCACCATATACTTTTGGTAGTTCTTCATGAGACTTATAAATTCTCAAACTTGGTCTAGAAACTCTTTTTATCATTTCAATCACAGGAGCGCCAGCATGATACTTAAGCTCAATTTCAATTGAAGGATGACCAGCAGCAGTTGTACCTTTTGTACAACCCTTAATATAACCTTCGTTAACTAAAAAGTTCGCGATTTTCATTTTCATCTTAGAAAATGGTACAGAAATAACCTCTTTCTCAGCAGAAAGACCATTTCTAATTCTTGTAAACATATCCGCGATTGGATCTTGCATACTCATAACTTAAATTCCTTATTACCAACTAGCTTTTTTCAAACCAGGAACATCACCTGCCATTGCATACTCTCTAAGCTTATTACGGCATAAGCCAAACTTTCTGTATACAGCATGTGGTCTACCGGTAACCTTACATCTTCTTTGAACTCTAGAAGCTGAAGAGTTTACCGGTAACTTTTGCAGTTTAATTTGAGCTTCCCATACTTGTTCTTCAGTAGAATTTACATCAAGAATAATAGCTTTAAGCTCAGCTCTTTTTTGAGCATATTTAGCTACTAATTTTTCTCTCTTTAATTCTCTCTGAATCATTGATTTTTTTGCCATTTAAAACCCCAATTTAAATTAAGACTTAAAAGGAAAACCAAATGCTTTAAGCAAAGCTCTTCCTTGATCATCATTTTTAGCTGTAGTAGTTATCGAAATATCTAAACCTCTGATAGAGTCAATTTTGTCATAATCAATTTCAGGAAAAGAGATTTGCTCTTTCATGCCTAGACTATAATTGCCTCTTCCATCAAAAGATTTAGCACTTAAACCCCTAAAATCTCTAATTCTAGGAATAGCAATTGTTATAAGTCTATCTAAAAATTCGTACATACGCTCACCACGTAAAGTAACTTTAGCGCCTATCGGCCATCCGTCACGAATTTTGAAACCAGCAATCGATTTCTTAGACATAGTAACAACTGGTTTTTGACCAGCAATAGCTGTCAAATCATTTAACGCAAAAGTCATTATTTTTTTGTCTTTCGCAGCATCACCAACACCCATATTAAGAGTAATTTTCTTAATAGAAGGTACTTCCATTATATTATCTAGATTTAGCTCAGACTTTAACTTAGCTACAAGCTCTTTTTGATAATAATCTTTTAATCTTGCCATAAAAACTTAGTCCTATAAGTCTATAAGTTCGCCATTAGATTTAAAGTAGCGAACCTTTTTCTCATCAACAAACTTATAACCCACTCTATCTGCTTTCTCAGTAGCAGGGTTAAAGATAGCAACGTTAGAAGCGTCAACAGGAAGTTCTTTTTCAACAACCCCACCTTCTACACCTCTATTAGGGTTAGGCTTAACATGTTTTTTAACAATATTAATACCTTCCACCAAAACCAAAGAACCGCTCTTAGCGAATGACTTAACAACGCCTCTACGACTCTTATCTTTACCAGCGATAACTATTACATCATCACCTTTTTTTAATCTATTCATTATCTACACCTCAATAAATATGACTATAGTACTTCTGGTGCTAAAGATACGATCTTCATGAACTTTTCCATACGTAATTCTCTAGTAACAGGACCAAAGATACGAGTTCCTATAGGTTGACCATTATTGTTTAGAAGCACAGCTGCATTATCATCAAATCTGACTTTAGAACCATCTTTTCTACGCACACCTTTAGCAGTTCTTACAACAACAGCATTATATACAGATCCTTTTTTAGCTTTACCTCTTGGAGCAGCTTCTTTCACAGTAACTTTTATAACATCTCCTACAGATGCATATCTACGGTGTGAACCACCCAAAACTTTAATACATTCAACTCTCTTAGCGCCACTATTATCAGCAACTTGAAGTTCTGTTTGCATTTGAATCATACAAATAACCCTTAATTATTATTATACAGGACTGCTGTGTATTTTGCAGTCCGATAAATATACCAATAAACTATAATAAAATCAAATTTATTATTTTTCTCTATTAATAATATCAACTAGACACCATTTCTTAGTTTTTGAATATGGTCTAGTTTCTTTGAATTTGATAACATCACCTTCTTTACATTCATTATTTTCATCATGAACATAGTATTTTGTTGTTTTTTTAACAAACTTACCATATAAAGGGTGCTTAACATATCTTTCAGCTTTTACAACTACAGTTTTATCCATAGCCACGCTAGAAACTTTACCTTCTAACAATCTAATTTTATCGCTCATCTTCAAGGCACCTATTTATTCTTTTCTGATATTATTGTATTTATACGAGCAATATCTCTTTTAGCACTTTTGAACAAGTGATTTTTCTTTAATTGCCCTGTACCCTTCTGCATACGAAGAGAAAATAACTGTTGCAATAACTCCATTTTCGCTTCTTGCAATTGGTCAATACTTTTATCTCTAAAATCTTTTAAAGTATCATTTCTTTTCATTACATCACCTGCTTTTCAACAAAAGTTGTCTGCACTGGCATTTTAGCTGCCGCTCTAGCAAAAGCTTCACGCGCTAGTTCTTCTTTTACACCAGTAATTTCATATAGTACACGACCCGGCTGAATTTGAGCAACCCAATATTCAACTGAACCCTTACCCTTACCCATACGAACTTCAAGAGGCTTTTGAGTAATCGGCTTATCAGGGAAGATCCTAATCCAAACTTTACCACCGCGCTTGATATGACGGCTGATCGCTCTTCTTCCTGCCTCAATTTGTCTAGCAGTAATTCTACCTCTAGATGTCGCTTGTAGACCAAACTCACCAAAGCTTACCTTGTTACCTCTGTGAGCCAAGCCTCTATTACGCAACTTCTGCTGTTTACGAAACTTTGTACGCTTAGGCTGTAGCATTATTTAGCTCCTTTTTTATTATTTTTCTGATTCATTTGACCAGGAAGAACTTCACCCTTATAGATCCAAACTTTAACACCTACAATACCATAAGTAGTTAAAGCTTTTGATGTTGCATAATCCACATCTGCTCTAAAAGTTTGTAGCGGAACTCTACCATCTCTAGCCCACTCAGAACGAGCAATCTCAGCACCACCTAAACGGCCGCTTACCATTATCTTGATACCTTTAGCACCAGATTTCATAGCAGCCTGCATAGCTTTTTTCATAGCTCTTCTGAACATTACTCTTTTTTCTAGCTGCTGAGCTACGCTATCTGCCACTAACTTAGCATCGATTTCTGGCTTACGCACTTCTTCGATATTAATTTGAACAGGTACACCCATCAACTTATTAACATCAGCACGCAACTTCTCAACATCCTCACCTTTCTTACCAATTACAATACCAGGTCTTGCTGTATGAATTGTAATCTTAGCATTTTGAGCAGGTCTCTCAATCTGGATTTTACTAACTGCAGCTGCTGCAAGCTTTTTACGCAAAAACTCTCTAACCTCGATATCTTCATTAAGCTTAGTAGCGTAGTCAGAAGAGTCAGCATACCAAGTTGAATTATGCTCTTTTACTATGCCTAATCGAATTCCATTAGGATTTACTTTTTGACCCATTTTTACTACACCTCTTAATTTTTCTCAGCAACTTTCACAGTAATATGTGAAGTTCTCTTTAAAATACGATTACCACGACCTTTTGCTCTAGCTTCAAAACGCTTCATAGTAGGACCTTCGTCAACAAATACAGTTGAAACAAATAAAGAATCAACATCCATACCATCATTATGTTCTGCGTTAGCGATTGCTGAATTTAAAACCTCTTTAAATAACACTGCCGCTTTCTTATTGCTAAAAGTCAAAAGATTAATAGCTTTTTCTACAGGTAAACCCCTGATTTGATCAGCGACCAATCTACATTTTTGAGCTGAGATTCTTACAAATTTTAATTTAGCTTGTACTTCCATGTATCCTAACCCCAACTATTTCTTCTTAGCTTTTTTATCAGCTGCATGACCACGGTAGTTACGAGTAACAGCAAACTCACCTAATTTATGACCCACCATTTCTTCAGTCATAAGAACAGGCACATGCTGCTGACCGTTATGTACAGCTATAGTTAAACCTATCATATCTGGCACAATCAATGATCTTCTTGACCATGTTTTGATTGGCTTTTTAGAATTACTTTCTTGCGCTTCAAAAACCTTCTTTAAAAGATGATGATCTACAAAAGGTCCTTTTTTTAATGAACGAGGCACAACTTTCTCCCTAATTACTTACGTTTTTGAACAATCAACTTATTAGAACGCTTATTTTTACGCGTCTTATAACCTTTAGTTGGGATACCCCATGGTGTAACTGGATGTCTACCACCAGATGTACGACCCTCACCACCACCATGTGGGTGATCCACTGGGTTCATAGCCACACCTCTAACAGTAGGTCTTATACCTCTCCAGCGCTTAGCACCAGCTTTACCTAAAGACTTCAAGTTGTGCTCAGAATTAGAAACAACACCAATAACCGCCCTACAATCTAAAAGCACTCTTCTCATCTCACCTGATCTTAGACGAATAATTGCGTAAGCATTATCCTTACCAACCAACTGAGCAAAAGTACCAGCACTTCTAATCATTTGCGCACCTTTTTTAGGCTTCATTTCGATATTATGAATAACAGTACCTAGAGGAATATTTCTCAAAGGCATACAGTTACCAACTGCAACATCTACTTTTTCACCTGAAACAACAGACACATCCTTCTTTAGACCTTTAGGAGCAATAATATATCTTCTCTCACCATCAGCATACAATACTAATGCGATATTTGCACTACGGTTAGGATCGTACTCGATTCTCTCAACCTTAGCTACGATATCATCCTTGTTTCTCTTAAAGTCAACAATACGATAATGCTGCTTATGTCCGCCACCTTGATGACGAACTGTAATTCTACCAGTATTATTTCTACCAGCTTTACTTTTCTTAACCTCTACCAAACCTTTGAATGGCTTACCTGTATGTAATTCTGTATTCTTTACGCTCACTACGTGGCGACGGCCAGGTGAAGTAGGTTTAGCTTTTTTTATTTCAATCATGATTATAAACCTTCTTTAAGTTACTCTGCACCAACAAAATTGATGTCATGTCCTTCAGCAAGTTTTACATAAGCTTTCTTCCATGCTTTTGTTCTACCCTCAACACGACCAAATCTACGCGCCTTACCCTTAATGTTAAGGATATTCACAGACTCAACTTTTACCTCAAAAAGCTTCTCTACAGCACTTTTCACATCCTGCTTAGTCGCAGTTCTAGCTACTTCGAATACTATAGTTGAATTAGCACCTGAAAGACCATAAGTTTTATCAGAAACGTGAGGTCTAACAACTGTTTTTAATAATTTTTCTTGAGAATTCATACTAGCTTCTCCTCTATTTCCTTGATAGCTTGCTTAGTGAAAACTACATTTTCAAAACAAACCAAAGAAACTGGATTAATTTCCACAGAATCACATACTGCTACATTCTTAAGGTTTCTAGAAGATAAGTATAAATTTTCATTAAACTCTTCTACACCAACAACAAAAAGAACATCTTTAACACCTAAAGAATCAACTATTGATTTGAATTCTGTTGTTTTAGGAGTTTCTAATTTCAATGATTCAACCACAGTCATTCTATCTGATCTTACAAGCTCAGATAATATAGATTTAACTGCACCTGAGTACATTTTACGATTTACTTTTTGCTTATAGCTTTTAGGCTTAGCTGCAAATGTAACACCACCCTTTCTGAAGATAGGCGAACGGATAGTACCCGCTCTTGCTCTACCCGTACCTTTTTGTCTCCAAGGCTTAGCTCCACCACCAGACACTTCTAATCTAGTTTTTTGAGCCTTAGTACCTTGACGAGCGCCTGCCATATAAGCAACAACAACCTGATGAATCAGAGATTCATTATAGTCTGCTGCAAAAACTCCGTCTGCAACACCTACTACACCAGCCTCTGCACCAGCTAAAGATTTTATATTTAAGTCCACAACAACTCTCCAGTATAATTAATACTTATCTACTAACTTTTAACAGCTGGAGTAACAATAACATCTCCACCAACTGAACCTGGAATACCGCCTTTTAGAAGCAATAAACCATTTTCCGCGTCTACTCTCACAACTTCAAGTGACTGAATAGTAACATTCTCGCTACCTAAATGACCAGCCATCTTCTTGTTCTTAAACACTCTACCTGGAGTCTGGTTTTGACCCGTAGAACCATGAACCCTATGAGAAAGAGAGTTACCATGAGTAGCATCTTGAGTTGCAAAGTTGTGACGCTTAACACCACCTTGGAAACCTTTACCCTTAGATACACCTCTGACATCAACCTTCTGACCCGCTTCAAAAATAGTAGCATCGATAGATGCACCTACTTCATAATCAGAAGCATTATCAATAGCAAACTCCCACAAACCTCTACCAGGCTCAACACTAGCTTTTGCATAGTGACCCGCCACAGGCTTGTTTACATTAGAACGCTTCTTAAAACCAGTAGTTACTTGAATAGCATTATAACCATCTGTTTCAGCAGTCTTTATTTGAGTTACTTTATTTGACTCAACCTGAACAACTGTTACAGGAATAGAAACACCATCTTCAGTAAATATACGAGTCATACCACATTTGCGACCAACCAATCCTAAAGACATTATTATATCCTCTATTATTATTATATTAACTCCACGATTACGATTGACCGTGAAGACCTAATTGATACCGTTTTTGAAAGATTTTCAAAAAAGTAACGTATATATTAACTTAAACTGATCTGAACATCAACACCTGATGCTAAATCTAGCTTCATTAGAGCATCTACAGTTTTATCCGTAGGCTCTACAATATCAATCAATCTCTTGTGAGTTCTGATTTCATATTGATCTCTTGCTTTTTTGTTTACGTGTGGAGAAATAAGAATTGTAAATTTCTCTTTACGAACTGGTAAAGGGATTGGTCCTTTAACTTGCGCCCCTGTTTTCTTAGCTGTATCAACAATTTCTTGAGTAGAAATATCGATAAGCTTATGATCAAAGGCTTTCAATCTAATTCTAATACGCTGATTATTTATAGCCATTTTAAATTTATCCTTTTTAATTATGAGTTACGTGATTTTATGATTTCATCTGCAATATTATTTGGCACTTCTGCATACTTCTTAAATTCCATCGAGAAAGATGCTCTACCTTGGCTCATAGAACGAACTTTAGTAGCATAACCAAACATTTCAGCAAGAGGAACTAGAGCACTAACCACTCTACCACTTGGATTCTCATCCATACCCTCAATGATACCTCTTCTTCTGTTGAGGTCACCCATAACATCACCAAGATAATCTTCAGGAGTTACAACCTCAACCTTCATGATTGGCTCAAGTATACAAGCATTAGCTTTCTTAGCACCTTCTTTAAGAGCCATAGAACCAGCAATCTTAAATGCCATCTCAGATGAGTCAACATCATGGTATGAACCATCAAATAGAGTAGCCTTAACGCCAATCATAGGATATCCAGCTAATACACCATTAGTCATTTGCTCTTCTATACCTTTAGCAACAGGACCAATGAACTCCTTAGGAATCACACCACCAACAATCTCGTCAACGAACTCAAATATCTTTTCTTCACCAGCATCGTTAGTAGAGATCTCTAAAGGCTCAAACTTAACCACAACATGGCCATACTGACCACGACCGCCTGACTGACGAACAAACTTACTATTTTGCTCAACAGTTCCACGAATAGTCTCCCTATAAGCAACTTGCGGATTACCCACATTAGCCTCGACCTTAAACTCACGTCTCATACGATCAACAATAATATCCAAATGAAGCTCACCCATACCAGAAATAATTGTTTGACCTGACTCTTCATCAGTCTTAACTCTGAAAGATGGATCCTCTGCAGCCAACTTGCCTAGAGCTATAGACATTTTTTCTTGGTCTGCTTTTGTCTTAGGCTCAACAGCAACAGAAATTACTGGCTCCGGGAAGTCCATTCTCTCAAGAATTACAGGCTTATCAAGATCACAAAGAGTATCACCAGTAGTTACATCTTTAAGGCCAATACAAGCCGCAATATCACCCGCTCTTACTTCTTTGATCTCTTCACGCTTATTTGCATGCATCTGTACGATACGACCTACACGCTCTTTCTTACCTTTAACAAGGTTATATACAGCATCACCAGACTTAAGCACACCAGAGTACACACGAATAAATGTTAAGTTACCCACAAACGGGTCTGTAGCAAGTTTAAATGCTAAAGCAGCAAAAGGCTCGTCATCAGATGATGCTCTTGAAGCTGGCTCACCATCTTCAGTTTCACATTTGATTGCTTCAACCTGATTAGGCGCAGGCAAATACTCAACCACACCATCTAGAACTGCTTGAACACCCTTGTTCTTAAACGCAGAACCACAAAATGCTAGAACAATCTCATTTGCCAACACTCTAGCACGAAGACCCTGCCTGATCTCTTCATTAGAAAGCTCACCTTCTTCAAGATACTTATCCATAAGCTCCTCAGAAGCTTCAGCTGCAGCTTCCATCATCTCCATGCGAAGCTCTTCTGCTCTATCTTGAAGCTCAGCTGGAATATCAACAAGATCATAAGTAAGACCTTGGTCTGCTTCATTCCACATGATCGCTTTCATTCTAATAAGATCTACAACACCCTTAAAGTCTTCTTCTGCACCAATATTCAACTGCACAGGGACAACATCAGCCTTCAAACGAGTTCTGATTTGACCACAAACCCTTTCAAAGTCAGCGCCCGATCTATCCATTTTATTTACAAATACAATTCTTGGAACACCATATTTGTTAGCTTGACGCCATACAGTTTCTGACTGAGGCTCAACACCTGATGAACCACAGAACACAACCACTGCACCATCCAACACACGAAGTGAACGCTCAACCTCAATAGTGAAGTCAACGTGACCCGGAGTATCAATAATATTTATACGATGCTCTGGAAACTGTTGATCCATACCTGACCAGAAAGTTGTTGTAGCGGCAGAAGTAATTGTAATACCCCTTTCTTGCTCTTGCTCCATCCAGTCCATAGTAGCAGCACCGTCATGAACCTCACCAATTTTGTGAGATAAACCCGTATAGAAAAGGATACGCTCCGTAGTTGTTGTTTTACCAGCATCAACGTGAGCACAGATACCAATATTTCTATATTTTTCTAAAGCTGTTTTACGAGGCATTTTCTAATCTCCTATTACCATCTAAAGTGAGCAAATGCTTTGTTAGCTTCAGCCATCTTATGAGTATCTTCTCTCTTCCTGACAGCAGCGCCTCTACCCGCTATAGCTTCTAGAATCTCTGCAGCAACTCTATCGCCCATAGTACTTTCTTTTCTCTTACGCGCAGCATCTATAATCCATCTCATACCTAAAGTCTGACGACGCTCAGGCCTAACTTCTACAGGAACCTGATATGTAGCACCACCAACACGACGAGATTTAACTTCTACCATAGGACTAACACTATCTAAAGCCTTCTCAAAAACTTCAACTTCATTAGCAGAAGCATCTTTAGCTTTAACCTTATCAAACGCACCATATACAATCTTCTCTGCAATAGACTTTTTACCATCTAGCATAATATGGTTCACAAACTTAGCAACAACCTGACTCTTAAACTTAGGATCAGGTAGAATATCTCTTTTAGGAGCTCTATTTCTTCTAGACATTTTTACACCTTCTTCAAATGTTAAACTTTAAACACAAATTAAGACTTAGGACGCTTAGTACCATACTTTGAACGACCGTGCTTACGATTATTAACACCTGAAGTATCTAAAGCACCCCTAACAATGTGGTAACGCACACCTGGCAAATCTTTAACCCTACCACCTCTGATAAGCACAACACTGTGCTCTTGTAGGTTATGACCTTCACCACCAATGTAGCTTGTAACCTCAAATCCACTCGTTAATCTTACACGAGCTACTTTTCTAAGTGCTGAGTTAGGCTTCTTAGGAGTAGTAGTATATACCCTTGTACATACACCTCTTCTTTGAGGACACGCCTTTAACGCAGGAACCTTAGACTTAACAACCGATCTCTTGCGAGGACTGTTCACCAACTGATTTATAGTTGCCATTAATTATTATTCTCCGTTTTTTATCAGTTTTTTGATTTAAATAATTTCAAATGCCAAGCAGAGGAAGGACCTATGCAAAAATAGCATTAGACAGACATAATAACAAAAAAGCAAAAAAAAGAAAAGAAAAAGTATTATTTATGAGAATTGCCAAAAACAGATTTAAAAGCAACATAAAGATAATTACACATAGAATAAACAGTAAGCATTACAGCCACATAGAGCATCAAAAACCCCAAAAGAATAAACCATGTATTAAAACTAGCATAGTCTAATGAATGTCTAAAATCTATTGCAGGCTTAATTAAGAATATAAAAAGTGCAGCCATCTGAGCCGTAGTCTTGATCTTACCCCATACACCAACCTTGACAACACTACGCTGCCCAAGCTCAGCCATCCACTCTCGCAATGCAGAAACAACAATTTCTCTGCAAATCATCACAATCGCCGGAATAGTAGCCCACCAATATGGGTACATTTCAATAAACAAACAAAGAGCAGTAGCAACAATCAACTTATCAGCAACAGGATCTAAAAATGCTCCTAACTTGCTTGTCTGCTCCCATTTGCGTGCCAAATAGCCATCCAACCAGTCAGTAGCTGCGCCTAATAAAAATAATGTAGCCGTAATACCATGATGGTGTGGAAACTCAAAATAATAACATATAACTATAAAAGGAATTAACGCCAAGCGACCAAAAGTTAAAATATTAGGGATATTGAAAAACATATATTAAACCCCAGTATGTCCAAATCCCCCAGCAAATCTAATAGTCAGCTGAGAGAACTCCTCTACAATATCGAACTTTGCTTGAACCACTGGAACAACCACAAGCTGCGCAAATCTCATCATAGGCTCAATTTCGATAACTTCTTGAGAACGATTAAAGCAAGACACCATTAATTCTCCTTGATAATCAGAGTCAATAAGACCAGTACCATTGCCTAGTACCAAGCCTTTTTTATGACCCAAACCAGATCTTGGCAGAATCATTGCCGCATAATTTGGATTTGCTATATTGATAGCAATTCCAGTACCTATCAACTTACACTCACCAGGACTCAAGAACTCTGCTTCAGATAAACAAGCCCTTAAATCAACCGCTGCCGAGCCTTCCGTACCATACTCAGGTACTTCTTTAATAATTTTTTTATTCAACAGCTTCAACTCTATATTCAAAACAAATCCCCCGCCTATACAACAAACACACCAGCCAAATAACCAAGTGTCACAAAAATAGGTAATGCAGGCATATAACCATCCAACCTATCAAGTACTCCACCATGACCTGGTAAGATATTGCCACTATCTTTAACTCCAGCGATACGCTTCATCATACTTTCAAAAACATCTCCAACAACAGATAAAACTGCTATTAAAGCTGAAATAATAACCATTAATAAGTACTCAAAAATACTTAAATTCATAAATAGCAAAAATACTATAGCGATAATTAACGCACAAGCCATCCCACCCAACAAACCTTCGATAGTTTTATTTGGACTCAATCGCAGAAGCATCTTACGCTTACCCATTGCTTTACCTGTAAAATAAGCTCCACTATCAGCACCTGCAACAACCAATATAAACATGAATATCCACGCAACAGAATTACTATGAAGTACATACAATGATGCTGCAAATGGTGAGATTGCAAATAAGCCGAGTATCAACATTTCATTAACAGATAATGTATCAAACTTTTGGCGCTCATATCCACTAAGTCTATAAATCGCATACAGCCAAAATACTGGGAAAATATACTGAATGTAAACAAAGAACTCTGACACAACAAACAACACTATCATGAATATCACAAGATAATTTATTGTTTCTTGTTGACTAATCTTTGTAAACTTAAGCCATTCATATGCCGAAAGCATCGCAACCAAAAAAACACCAACACCAAAAAGATAGTCATTTGCATACACAAGTCCTGCAAAAACAAAAACTACCAACAATAAACCAGTTATTATCCTCTCTTTCATATATTCCTCATTTCAAGTTGTTCACCACTCTTACCAAACCTTCTCTGGCGCGAGTAAAAATACTCTTCTGCTTTCTGAAACTCTGACTTTGTAAACTCAGGCCACATAAGATCAGTAAAATACATCTCAGCATAAGACAACTGCCATAACATAAAATCACTTAATCTAATCTCACCACTAGTCCTAATAAGTAAGTCAACCAGCATTTGACCAGCGACCGTATAACTTCCGAAATTATCCTCCGATATATTATCCAGCGCTATCTTACCATTGCCAATATCATCAATGATAGATTTCACAGCACTAATAATATCCCATCGCCCACCATAGTCAACTGCTAGCCTAAGCTGAAGTCCCGTATTATATTTAGTAACAGACTCGCTATAATCAATCATTTGTATAAGCTTATCTGATAATCTAGACCTATCTCCAATAACTTTAAGGACAATGTTATTACTATGTAATTTTGGAGTTTTATCTTTGAGTGTTTTATAAAAAAGATCCATTAGATCAGAAACTTCTTTAGCTGGTCTAAGCCAATTATCTCTACCAAATGCAAAGAGAGTTAACATCTGAATATTACGCTCAACACAATACTCTATAGCAGCATCTACACTAGATATAGAATTCCTATGACCAAATATCCTTGGCTTCAATCTACTCTTGGCCCAGCGCCCATTACCATCCATAATTATAGCAACATGCTTAAGGGCATTTTCGTTAGCCAAGCTCATAATGAGTAAAATATAAAGTTTAAACTAGATAAATAATAAGAAAGAATAAAGAGAAATACAAGTTTTATTAAGAAATCTAATAATTAGACCACCATTAAATCTTGTTCTTTTTTAACAGCAAGAGCATCTGCCTGTGCAATCATCTTATCAGTAATTTTTTGAATATTATCCTCTGCTCTTTTAGCTTCATCTTCTGTTATCTCTTTCTCTTTGAGAAGTTCTTTGATATCGCCATTAGCATCACGGCGTATATTTCTGATAGAAACTCTACCACTCTCAGTCTCAGATTTAACAAGTTTAACGAGCTCTTTTCTACGCTCTTCATTAAGTGCTGGCATAGGAACTCTCAAGCTATCACCTAAGTTAGTTGGATTAAGACCTAAGTCAGAAATTATTATAGCTTTCTCAATCTTACCTGCAAGACCCTTCTCCCAAGGAGTAATACCTAGCGTTCTAGCATCAAGAACAGTGACATTAGCTACTTGAGTAATTGGCGTAGCAGAACCATAATAATCTATAGTTACATGAGCTAAAATATCAGGATGAGCTCTTCCAGTTCTAATTTTAGCTAAATCATCAGCCAAAACCTCTAATGTTTTACTCATTCTATTTTCAGCATCTTTTAGAATATCGTTTATCATAAAAACTATTCCTTTTAAAAAAATTAGTTAGTCTAAAGTAACCCAAGTACCATGCTTTGAATCAACAACAGCATCAACCAAAGCATTCGGCTGAGTCAAATCAAACACATATATTGGAATACCAAAGTCTCTACACTGGGTAAATGCTCCCAAGTCCATCACACTCAACTCTTTACTAACCACCTCTGAAAAAGTAACTTTATCAAAGCGCTTAGCATCTGGATATTTATTTGGATCTTTATCATACACACCATCTACAGTTGTAGCCTTTAACAAGGCATCTGCACCAATCTCCACCGCTCTAAGGCTAGCTGTAGTATCAGTTGTAACAAATGGATTACCAGTACCACCTGCAAATATCAAGACCTTACCTTTTAAAAGCTCTTGATTAAATTCATGCGCACTAGCAACTCTTAACAAACCATCAATACCTTTTGCCGAAAAAGCCTCAGCTTCGACACCTTCGCTAATAAGCATATCACGAAGAGCCAAAGCATTAATCATAGTAGCAATCATACCCATAGAATCTGCAGTAGCTCTTCTAATTTTATCACCAAAGTTAGCTCTGCCACCACGAAGGATATTACCACCACCAACGACTATCGCTAGCTCAACACCTGAGTTAACGAGAGTTTTGATTTGATTTATGATAGGAGCAGCAGACTCAACATTTATACCGAAACCTTGATCTGCTGATAAAGACTCTCCACTTAACTTAAGAAGAACTCTCTTAAGCTTAGGAGCATTTTGAGAACATTCTAACGAATCATTAGACATATATTAACCTTTGATTTGGCTCATCACCTCTGCTGCGAAATCTTCTTCTTTCTTCTCGATACCTTCACCAACATCTAGACGGATAAAGCTAACTACTTTAGCTCCCTTGTCTTTAACAAGCTTTTCAACTTTGATGCTAGGATCTTTGACGAAATCTTGACCTAAAAGAGCAACTTCATCTAAGAACTTACGAATTCTACCAACAATCATTTTCTCGATAATTTCAGCAGGCTTACCACTTTCTTTTGCTTGAGCCGTGAAAATTTCTTTCTCTTTTGCCACTACATCAGCAGGAACTTCATCACCAGATACAACCATAGGATTAACAGCTGCCACGTGCATTGCAACATCTTTAGCAAGCTCCTCATCGCCACCCTCTAGAGCAGCAACAACACCTATCTTACCACCATGAATATAAGCACCTAAAGTATTAGCCGCTACAGTCTTAACTCTACGAACTTGAATGTTCTCACCGATTTTAGCAATTAGTGATTTACGTGCTTCTTCAACAGTTTCACCAGTTGAAGTTTTAGCAGCTAAAACTTCTTCGATAGTCTCTGCTTTTGCTGCGTGAGCTGCTTTTACAGCTTCTTGAGCAAACTTCTTGAAAGTCTCATCTCTAGCAACAAAGTCTGTCTCCGAGTTGATTTCAAGTAAAACAGCTCTACCATCAGCAGCATAAACTTCGATAACTCCTTCAGCTGCAACACGTGAAGCTTTTTTGTCAGCCTTTGCTTGTCCAGAAATTCTCATTTCTTCAGCAGCTTTTTCAATATCACCAGCAGCTGCAACAAGAGCTTTTTTACACTCCATCATCCCAGCACCAGTTCTTTCTCTAAGTTCCTTTACTAATTTAGCAGAAATATTTGACATTGTTTTATCCTTGTTTGTTTCTTATGCTTCTGTAGTTTCTTCAGCTTTTGCTTCCACCGCTCTGTCTAAACCTTGAGCATCAATAACAGCATCTGCAAATTTCTTCATATAGAAAGATATTGATTTAACAGCATCATCATTACCAGGGATGATGTAATCAATACCTTCTGGGTTTGAGTTAGTATCTACGATAGATACAACTTTGATACCTAATTTTTGAGCTTCTTGAATAGCAATATGCTCTTTGTTGCTGTCGATAACAACGATAGCATCAGGTAAGCCACCCATCTCTTTGATTCCACCAAGAACTTTTTCTAACTTCTCGATAGTTCTGATATTTTGAAGCATTTCTTTCTTAGTTAATGAATCTAAAGTACTATCTTCTTTCATCTTCTCTAACTGAGCAAGTCTTTTGATAGATTGTCTAACAGTTTTGTAGTTAGTAAGCATACCACCTAACCATCTATGGCTTACAAATGGCATACCACATCTTTTAGCTTCTGCTTCTATGATATCTTGCGCTTGTCTTTTTGTACCAACAAAAAGAACTTTACCACCATTAGCTACAGTTTTACCAACAAAGTTAACTGCATCCTGAAAAAGAGGAACTGTTTTCTCAAGGTTTATAATATGTACACCATGGTTAATACCAAAGATGTATTCTTTCATTTGAGGGTTCCAGAAAGCTTTTTTGTGTCCGAAGTGAACACCAGCAGATAACATTTCTTTCATTAAAGACATTTTGATTTTCCTTATTTGGGTTATATCTAGTATCTTAGTTATGCCAAATATCCCTAACAGACACCCTTTGACACAACTTCTAACTTTGAAGATACATGATTTATTAATTAAACATTAGCTCATATATAATACAAGCCGTAAAATTTTATCACACTTAATTTATAAATTACAAAAGATATTTTATATTTATTTAAAATGCTAAAATGTCCCAAATTAAATTAAAAATAGAGATCAAAAATGATTTCATTAATTGTTGCTTATGATAAAAATCTTGGTATAGGTAAAGAAAATACTCTAGCATGGAAGCTTTCTGAGGATCTAAAAAACTTCAAAAAGATAACTGAGAATAACTATATCGTAATGGGTAGAAAAACCTTTAAATCAATTGGTCGCCCCCTCCCTAACCGTAAAAATATTATCCTAACTAGAGATAAAGATTATAAGCAGGATAAGTGTTTAATAATCAACAGTGTTCAAGAGATTCTAAACTTCGCGCAATCAAAACCGCATTATGAGATTTTTATAATTGGTGGTGCACAAATTTACAAAGAGTTTCTGGGACATGCTGACAGGCTATACGTAACCGAAGTAAATACAGAAATGGCTGATCTTGATGTCTTCTTTCCTCAATGGGATAAGTCACAATTCAAAAGAATTGGCTTTAGAGAATATAATAAAGATGATAAAAATCAGTTTGACTTCACGTTTAGCGTATATGAAAAAATCTTTATCTAATCTTCCGTAAATAAAGCTGTCGATAAGTACCTCTCCGCACTAGATGCAAAGATAACTACTATAAATTTGTTCTCATTCTCCGCACGTTGTGCTATTTCAAATGCAGCCTTCAACGCTGCACCGGATGAAATACCAGCCGGCACACCTTCTTCACGCGCCACTAAACGAGCATACACCAAAGCATCCTCATCACTGACTGTAACAATATCATCGATTATAGATGTATTTAGAATCTCAGGTATAAATCCAGCACCTATCCCTTGAATTTTATGTGGACCAGATTTACCACCAGATAAAACAGGACTAGACACAGGTTCTACTGCTACCGCCTTAAAACTAGATTTCTTGTGCTTGAGAACTTCAGCAACACCTGTAATAGTACCACCCGTACCTACACCTGCAACCAGAATATCTACCCTACCATCAGTATATTGCCAGATTTCTAAGGCTGTTGAGTTCCTATGTGCTTCTGGATTAGCAGGATTAGTAAATTGACCTAATATAACACTATCTTTTAAAAGCTAGATTGTATTCTGAAAGTTTTAAATAGTTGAAAGAGAGTTCCAAATATAGTTTATTAGGTTTTGACGAAACTAAAATAAACGATAAGGAACTAAAAAATGCCAAAGCACTTAACTCTTTCAAATAGATATTGTATAGAAGAATTACTTAAATTAGGATACCAAACATCTCAAATAGCCAATAAAATTGGCTATAGTGAAAGAGCTATAAAAAAGGAACTTAATCGCACTAGTATAAATAGTGACTATAATGCTGAGATAGCACAGAAGCTATATCAAAGCCGCAGAACTTCAAATAATCATAAGCTATCCTGTAAAGTTAAAAAGCTA
>NZ_WBSX01000120.1 GCF_009823375.1 Francisella noatunensis subsp. noatunensis
AAGTTAAAGCTTAGACACTTATTATTTTTCAAAGCTAGACAATATAAATACAAAAAAGAAGGTGACTCTAAACAAGTTAAGATAAAGGATAGAGCGAGTATTTCTGAAAGACCTAGCAGTGCTAATAATAGAAAAAATCTTTATCACTTTGAAGGTGACACTATTGTTGGTAAAGACCATAAAAGTGCTATTGTAACAATGGTCGATAGAGCTAGCAGATTTACTATTTTAGCCAAGTCTATAGATAGAACAGCTAATTCAATCAATAGAATATTGTACAAAGTATCTAATGGTCATAAAATATTAACAGCTACATTTGATAATGGTAAAGAGTTTGCTAAACATAAGAAGCTAACTAGCAAGACTGGCATCAAAGTATTCTTTGCTGATCCATACAGTCCTTGGCAAAGAGGTACTAATGAAAACATGAATAGGTATATCAGACAATTTATATCTAAAGGTACTAACTTTAACAATATATCTCATCAATACATTAGAAAGTTACAGATAGACTTGAATAATAGACCTAAGAAATGTTTAAATTACTTGACACCTAATGAAGTACATTTTGGTATCTCTATAAACATTGAGAATACAATCTAGCAAATATATTTAATAATTATGATCCTAATACTAAAGAGTATGTGCAAAATGACGCAGAAAGTTTTTTGTATTCTGTAAATAAAAATACTAATGTGTGAAATAAGGGTAAAAAATGTCTAAATAAAGCCTTTGTTTAAGACATTTAATATGTATGTATCATAAAAAAAACAGTAGTTATCCTCGTGCTTGAAATTGGGATCTCTTAAATATTAAGAAGATTCCAGCCTTTGCGAGAATGGCATGATGATTGAATCAATAGTCTTTTATTATAATATTTATGCTTTAGGTTTTGTAAACGCTAAAATATAAAAAAGAGGAGCATTTATAAGCGCGATTATGTATTTAATAACTAATGTTGAAATTATGACTTCAAAAACATATTCCGTAGGTATAATTCTTGCAAATGCAAATCCATAAGTTATAAGTGTAGTATCAAGAATTTGAGATATTAAAGTTGAGCCAGTGTTTCTTAGCCATAACCATTTTATATCAGAGCTAAAGCTTTTTATCTTAGAGTATATGAGTACATCAAATAGTTGAGATACAAGATAAACTAGGTTTCCAATAATTACAGCTTTTAAAGCGCCACCATTTATTGAGAAAAATAAATTTAAAGAGTTATTTATATCATTATAGAAATCATCATTCAAACTTGTGAATAGCGTTGAGATAAACATCAAAAGCACGAATGATAGACCAAAAAAGATTGATTTTAGGACAGCTTTGCGTGCTTTTTGTCGACCATATTTCTCGTTGAGCAAGTCATTTGCTGTAAATATGCCACCAAACATTACATTACCGAGTGTTGCAACAATATGAAAACCAGCAATATCATAAGCAACCCCTTTGTTAACTTGGATATTTGCGGCAATAACACTAATAACTATAAATACATGTAATCCTTTTTTGCCAAAAAGCTTATAAGCTAGAAACAAGACAAAGAAGTCTACAAAAGTAAATAGTATTAAAAGATTGAAATTTGTCATTTATATTCCTTTAGTTTTGTTAACCCTGGATAGTTACGAACAGGGGATTAAAAATCTGCTATAATATAGCAAAATAATTTCTTGATAACAAATAAACTTTTTAAAGGAGTTAAAATGCGTTTTGCTCATGTCATGTTACGAGTTAAAAATTTGGATAGATCCATAGATTTTTATATAAATATATTGGGAATGACTGTTCAAAAGAAGATGGATAATCCAGAGTATAAATATACCTTAGCATTTCTTGGTTATGGTGATATTTCGGATCATACTGTATTGGAGTTAACAATAACTGGGGTGACCATGAGTATGATCATGGTAATGCTTTCGGTCACCTATGCATGCAGGTAGATGATGTCTATAAGGCATGTGAAGATGTCAAAGCCAAAGGCGGTATCGTAACTCGTGAGGCTGGTCCTGTAAAAGGAGGTACTCAAGTTATAGCATTTATAAAAGATCCAGATGGTTATCAAATAGAGCTTATCGATTAATGAATAAAGACAAGTTAAATATACTAGTAATTTGGGGCTACTATAGTAAAGGTGATAGTGTTGAGCATATTGATATTGATGGTATCAAAGCTAAGATAACAACAGTGGCTCTAGGTCGACCAGTATTTGTAAAGCGTAAGCTTAAAAGAATTATCAATAAGTATAAAGTTAGTGCTGATAATTATGATCTTATCTATGCAATATCAATGTCTGCTGGGATTTCATCTTTAATTGATGAAGCCTTGTATCAAAGACTTCATTTGATTACGCCATTTTTTATCCATCATAAAACAATGAGAGTTCTTGGTAAGATTAAGATTAGAAAGATGTTAGGAGCATACTTACTGTTGTTGTTTAATGGCAAGCTTGGGAAATTCCATGAAGCAATAAAGGTTACTTTAGCTGAGAACGATAACGTTGTTGATAATAAATTCTTTGAGAGTACTTGGGGAAATGTCAATTTAATTAAAGGAATAGATCATACCCTTACAAAAGAAGTAGTTGAAGATATTATTAGAAAAGATATTGAGAATCTAAGAAAAGAAGTTTTTAGCGGAGAAGAAGTCTGTTAGCTATTGTGTCTTATAGGCAATAACTCTTAATCGGACATAATCTGCATACCACTTATTATTTTTATACAGATATGGTTTAGCAATTTTTTCAGCATATTCTAAGAATTCAGCAGTATTAGTTACTTTATCTAATAAATTCTTTCTAAAAGTCATAGCCCAGTTTCTAAAGCCATTAGAGCCTTCTAATAGCGTAGGTCTTTCAAATAAGATGGCATATTTGACTAAAAAGCCATTATTTTCAAGTAGAGAAGTATACTCCGAAATACTTGGGTAGAAATTCTCAAGACTATAGTCTTGGGTAACATATTTTTGAGATGCTTTATCTAAACTTGCTAATAGATTTTTTATATTTCCTTTACCGCCCATCTCTAAGACAAATCTACCATTTTTCTTCAAAATTTTATTTACATTTTTTATGACAGTTGTTGGATTTAGCATCCAGTGTAATGCAGCATTTGAAAAAACAGCATCAAAATTTTCTGAGTTAAATGGCAAATCTTGTTGAGCATCTGCTTCTATGAACTCTATATTTGGATAGTTTTTCTTGGCTTGATTTAACATCTGATTTGATACATCAATACCAACTATGCTAGCTCCTTGTAGTTTTATTTTATTGGTAAGTTTACCTGTACCACACCCAATATCTAAAATTTTCTCATCTTTTTGAGGGCTTAGAAGCTCAACAATTTCATTACCATATTCTGTGACAAACTTGCCTATTGAGTTATATGATTTTGGTTCCCATAAATTATTATTACTCATGGTTTATTTTAACCTCTTGATATAGTTGAATGATGAAATAACCAGTATATAAGCAATCCCCATATACCAAATACTAATCCAACAAGTATCCAAATGTTTTTTGGTAAAATTATCGTAGTAAGTCTTATGTCTAAGACTTTAGGAATATCTTTTGCTATTCCTAAGCCACAAAAAATGTGAATTAGGACTGTAAAAGCTGTAATAATAGGAAGTGAATTATTAATCAAAGTTACTGAAATAGTATTTATATCCATGTACAAAAAACCTTTAAAATACAATTTTTGAATGTGCTTTTGAACTGTAGGTATTCATATAATGTTCGGCTACAATTTCTAAGACCTCATCAATACTATCAACAAGAGTTAGAAGATTAACTTCTTCTTTACTAACCACACCTTTTTGAACTAAGGTGGTTTTTATCCACTCCATTAATCCGCTCCAAAAATCTTTACCATAGAGGATAATTGGCATTTTGGCTTTTTTGCCTGTTTGTATCAGAGTTGTAATATCAAAAAGCTCATCTAGAGTACCAAAGCCGCCAGGCATGACTATATACGACATGGAGTGTTTGATAAACATTGCCTTACGCGTAAAGAAGTATCTGTAAATCAAAAAGACATCTTGATAACTATTAGGTTTTTGCTCGTGAGGTAGGGTTATATTTAGGCCTACACTTGAGCAAGATCCTTGTTGAGCGCCTTTGTTTCCTGCTTCCATAATTCCAGGACCACCACCTGTGATAACAGCAAAGCCATGATTTGACAAAGATTTAGCTAGTTCAACAGTATCTTCGTAGTACTTATCATCTTCGGAAATCCTTGCTGAACCAAATATACTAATAGCCGGAGATATCTTATCTAATCTTTCATATCCTTCGACAAGTTCGGATGATATTTTCATAATATCCCAACTTGCCTTAGCTTTATCAAAACCTATTTCGCTAGATGGTGCGGAGACTATTTTTTTTTCTTTCCAATGCATAGGTAATCACCTTAAAATTAAGCTAGTGTTTTATATTACTATTAATTATAATTATATCTACTAGCTTGGGATATTGCTATACAGCTTATGGTGGTTGTAATTAATCAAGCAAAATTTTGATTTAATCTACTAAAGGAGATATTAAATGGGTTTTTTAGCAGGAAAGAAGATACTAGTTACTGGTCTGTTAAGCAATAAATCAATCGCTTATGGTATTGCAAAAGCTCTTCATAGAGAAGGTGCAGAACTTGCATTTACGTATGTTGGTCAATTCAAAGAAAGAGTTGAAAAATTAAGTGAAGAGTTTAATCCAGCTGCAGTTTTACCTTGTGATGTAACTTCTGATCAAGAGATGAAAGACTTGTTTGTTGAGCTAGGTAAAGTTTGGGATGGTCTAGATGGACTTATTCACTCTATCGCTTTTGCTCCTCGTGATCAGTTAGGTGGTGATTTTATAGATACTGTTACTCGTGAAGGTTTCGCTATTGCTCATGATATCAGTGCTTACTCTTTTGCTGCATTAGCTAGAGAGGGCCGTGCGATGATGAAAGGAAGAAATGCTTCTATCGTAGGTCTTACATATATTGGTGCTGAAAAAGCTATGCCTAGTTATAATACTATGGGTGTTGCTAAGGCATCTTTAGAAGCTACTATGAGATATACAGCTCTTGCATTAGGCCCAGAAGGAATTAAAGTAAACTGTGTTTCTGCTGGTCCAATCAAAACTTTGGCAGCTTCAGGTATTTCTAATTTCAAAAAGATGTTAGATTATAATGCTACAGTATCACCACTTAAGAAAAACGTTGATATTATGGAAGTTGGTAACACAGTTGCATTCTTATGTTCTGATATGGCTTCTGGTAT
Source organism: Francisella noatunensis subsp. noatunensis (assembly GCF_009823375.1). GTDB lineage: Bacteria > Pseudomonadota > Gammaproteobacteria > Francisellales > Francisellaceae > Francisella > Francisella noatunensis. Next base: position 5,260 of record NZ_WBSX01000120.1, read on the forward strand.
TACAGGCGAAAATATCCACGTTGATGCTGGTTACCATAGTGTTTTAATGGGTAATGTTCTTTAATTCTTTTGCTAGATTGTATTCTCAATGTTTATAGAGATACCAAAATGTACTTCATTAGGTGTCAAGTAATTTAAACATTTCTTAGGTCTATTATTCAAGTCTATCTGTAACTTTCTAATGTATTGATGAGATATATTGTTAAAGTTAGTACCTTTAGGTATAAATTGTCTGATATACCTATTCATGTTTTCATTAGTACCTCTTTGCCAAGGACTGTATGGATCAGCAAAGAATACTTTGATGCCAGTCTTGCTAGTT
>NZ_WBSX01000121.1 GCF_009823375.1 Francisella noatunensis subsp. noatunensis
TAAGACTATTATTGATACCCACCTAAAATATGGGAAGTATTTGTCGTTAAAGTCTTACATAGATAAAAAAATTAAAAAAAATTTACAGCCCGTGGCCGATTACGACCAAATATGCAGTTAGACCCTATAGTGGAGCTGCTGGGGGAGTAACTACTGGTATAGGAGTATTTAACTTAGTTTATTATAATCCAGATATTGAAAAGTATTGGGTTATTGACTATAGAATATTTTCGCCTGATCATGATGGTCTTACAAAGATAAATCACTTATTAGAAATGCTTAATAGTGCTGTATATAGTAAGCAAATACATTTTAAAACAGTGTTATTTGACACTTGGTATTCAACTCATAAAATAATGCAGCATGTTGATAGTTTAGGTAAGATCTATTATGCACCAATAAAGTCAAACCGAAACTTATCCAGAGTTAGTGGTAAATACAAATATCAAGCTGTTTCAAGTCTAGATTTCTGTGAAGATGAGCTAGTAAATGGAATTGAAGTACACCTAAATAATTTTGCTAAAGGTAAGCATGTACAGTTATTCAAAATTACTGTTTCTACCAACAGAGTTGATTACATTGTCACAAATGATAAATCTCAAAGATCATCTGATGCTGCACAAAAGGAGTCTGGCTTTAGATGGGTTGTTGAGTGCATGCATAGAGAAGTTAAGCAAGTTACAGGTATGGAAAATTGTCAGTGCAGGAAACAAAGAATTCAAAGAAATCACATTGCATGTGCTTTCTTAGTATGAGGCTTTTCTTAAACGGTTAGCTAACAAAACAAGTAAAACTATTTATCAATTAAACTAGGAATTACTAGATGATTATATGCAACAACAGCTTAGATCTCCTGCAATAAAATACCAGGAAATCTAAACATAGCGTAAGTTTTGTGGTGTTGAATCCACAAAATATATACCTGTTTCTTCACCTTTAAATAGTTGAGATAAGTAGCATTATGTAAGTAATGCTGATTTTTGAAGTTCCACAAATCTGTTATGATTAAATGTTTTAGGGAACTCTCTTTTCATATATTTACAAATATGAAACAGATAAAAGTTTTGAAATTTCCATAATGACTTTGATGAAATATAATCAAAATTGTTAAAACCTTACTAAGAGACATCATACTCCTTCTGTTTCGTTTTCTTTTAGGCAATAATTTACTTTTATAAAATGGTACAAATTCTATACAAAAAGCATCAATAAAATAAAAAATAGTTTCTATTTCTATATCTGAAATATTTTTTGAAAAAGTATATTTTATTTACATGCTTAAGTCGAATTCAGGTTAAGATAGTAAGCAACAATTTATTGTTAACTTTGTGCTAAACGAATAGGTTGACAAATATTTTGCTCTTATTTAGTATCTTTTAATGTAAAATAGTCACTTATTTTTTGAGCTTTTAAATAAAATATTGTAGAGCTTTTTATACACACATTCTGTATTTTACTTTCTTTGAGTTGGATTATGAATGTCACTACATAAACTAAATATTTTTCAAGAAAATAAATAGTAGAGGGATAATAATGAATATTGAAAGTTACTATAAAGAGAAACTGATGAGTGCCGAAGAAGCTGCTTTACTAATACCTGAAGTTGGCTCAATCTCTATTGGGATGAGAGTAGCGACTCCCCCTGCTTTGATAGAAGCGGTTGCAAAGCGCGCTAGACAGGGAAATATTAAAGACTTGAGAGTTTACTATATGCGCTGTGGTGGTGGCGCAATGGATACCTTGTTCCAAGAAGATTTACTTGATGTGGTGCACCCTTACTCTTCAATGCTAACTAAAGATGAAGCGAAGTTAGCAATTGCTGGTTTTAAAAAAGGGAAAAAACTTATCAACTTTGTCCCTATTTCTTTTTCTCGTTATCCTGAAACAATTAGTAATTTGACTGAGCTCGATACTTTTTTAGTTACAGTTGCTCCTATGGATAAGCATGGTTATTTCAACTTTGGTACTAATGGCGATTATGCAATAGAACTTTCGCGCCATGCGAAAAAATTAATTGTAGAGGTTAACGAAAATATGCCGCGTACAGCAGGTGAGAGCCTGCTCCATATTTCAGAAGTAGACGCTATTATTGAAAATACAGTACCATTGTTGGAAGAGAAATCACATCCTTTAACAGAAGTTGATCATAGAATTGGTCAAATTATTGCTCCAATGATTTGTGATGGAGCGACCATTCAAATTGGTATTGGTAGAGTCCCTAATGCTGTGGCAGAACATCTAGTAAATCATAAGGACTTAGGGATACACACTGAGGTAGTCACATCTGGGCTGATTGATTTGATAAAAAAAGGTGTGGTGACTAATAGCAATAAGAGAATCAATCGCCATGTGAGTGTTTTTACTTTTGCTATTGGAGACCGAAATGTATATGACTTTATCGATGACAACCTTTCAATGGCTTGTATGCCTGTATCGTATGTAAATAACCCAGAAATTATTGGAAAAAATCAAAATATGGTGTCGATAAACTCTTTTGTTGAAATTGATTTTTTTGGACAAGTAAATTCAGAGTATATAGGACATCAGTTTTCTGGAGCAGGTGGCCAACTTGATTTTATCCGTGGAGCTCATATATCTGAAGGAGGGATCTCTATTTTAGCTAGTAGTTCAACAGCTGCTGGAGGTAAGCTATCTCGAATAGTTCCTCGATTAACTTCAATGACAACAGATACAAGGCTAGATGTTGATCATGTTGTAACTGAGTATGGACATTGTAAATTGGCAGGGTTATCTACTACTGAGCGAACTAAAGCATTAATTAGCATTGCACATCCAGATTTTCGAGAAGAATTAATACGAAAGGCAAAAGAAATTAATTGTATATAGTGGAGAATATTATGTATTTTAAACAAAAACCGTCACTATTGTTTACCCCTGGTAATAAAGTTGAACATTTTTCCAAGGCTCGCACCGTGCACTCTAGTGGAGTTATATTGGATCTTGAAGATTCAGTTGCTTCAAAAGATAAATTATTTGCTAGGAACCAAGTAATTAACTATTTAAAAGATGCCTCGAGTAAAGATTTAATTCATATTGTTAGAATAAACCATATTAGCACTATAGAAGGGTTAGCAGATATATTAGCGTTAGCACAAAGTAACATAAATATAGATGCATTGTTGAGCCCTAAGACGGAGTCTGCAGTAGAACTAAATCTCATAAGTGAGATATTATCAAATTATCCCAATCTGCCTTTAATTGCGTTAATTGAAACAGCTATGGGTATTTCTGTTATTAATCAAATTGTGCATGGCAGCAAAAATATATCTGCACTTATGTTTGGAGCAGCAGACTATGCTTTAGATATAGGTAGTCAAGGTAAAGCAGAAGATTTGATGTTAGCAAGAATGCAGTTAGTCCAAGCTGCTGCTATAAAAAAACTAGCATGCTATGATTCACCTTTCTTTAATTTTGATGATGATAAAGGATTGGTAGATAGTTTAATATATGCTCAAAATATTGGTTTTACAGGCAAAGCAGCTATACATCCCAAGCAAGTTACAGTAATAAATCATAAGTTTAAGCCAAGTGATATAGCATATTTTGAGGCAAAAAAAATAGTTGAAACATTCGAAAATTCTAAAGGTGAAGTTTGTCAATATAAAGGAAAAATGATTGATATACCGGTTTATAAAAAATCACAAACTATTATAAGTTTGTATGAGCAGTTAACTTAAGGAGTTAGTTATGCAAGTAAAATTGTACCAAGAGCTTGGAGATAATCATTACAGAGAGGATTTTGGTTTTTACTATGAAGATTTTCATATAGGTATGGTTATAGAACACCGTCCTGGTAGGACAATAACTCGCAATGATAATATCTGGATGACTTTGTTAACCATGAATACAGCTCCATTACATTTTGATGCTCATTATAGTAGTGGTACGGAATGGAAAGAACCGTTGGTTGATAGTACTTTGACCTTGGCTATCGTTACAGGTATGACAGTTAATACTGTTAGCAAACGTGTAGTAGCTAACTTGGGCTGGGATAAAGTTAAGCTTATTAAACCAGTTTTTGAAGGAGATACACTTTATGCCGAGTCAAAGATCCTTAGTAAGCGCGAATCTAAATCAAGGCCTACTCAAGGGATAGTAACAGTACTAACTAGTGGAGTGAATCAACGCAATGAAGTGGTAATGACTTTTGAACGTACTATTTTAATTTACAAAAAAGGTAATTTTCCAAATTATGATTTATGATTAAAATTTACTGAGAACTTAGCTATAGAAAACTAATTTAAATATAGCTAAGTTTAGGTCATGAAATAATTCTTTTTTCTTATAGAACTTGAATATTTATAAAATAGGCAAATTAGCAGTTCATCAAACATGTAGTACACAAAAGCAGGAAATCAAAAATATATATTAGCAATAGCTAATTCATTATCTGATGATGTGGTGATACCACGAAGTGTGACTCACTGTGGGTTCGCTGGCGATAAGGGTTTCACTCTTCCAAGAACTTAATGCCTCTTCATTATCAGGTTTAAAAGAGGAGGTCAAAGGCTGTGTATGTGGGATTTCTAATAGTAGAACCTGTGAGATAGGTTTAAGTTATCACTCGGGATTAACTTACTATTCTGCATTTGATTTATTAGATAAGAACTCCTCGTCTAGATTCTTAAACGTTTGACTTAATTGTGTGTAGTAGCTGACTAATCATTCCTTTTAAAATCAATTATCTGCCTACGTTGTTTTTTTGTAGGCTTTTCTGGTCTTAATAAGTTAGCAGTTTTTCTGATAATTGCTTCTTTTTCTCTCTTTTCGATACTTTGTTGTGTTTCTATGTAGAGTTTTTGAGCTTCAGTAGCTGATTTTCTAATTTCATCGAGAGCTTCAACAATTATTGTTTTTTTAATATATGACTGTTGAATTTGATATTCATCACCAATATTTACAGTTTTGCTAACTTTTGTTTTTTGTCCTTGAAAGTTGACTTTGCCACCTTCGATAGCTTTTTTTGCAAGAGCTCTAGTTTTGTAAAATCTTGCAGCCCATAACCATTTATCCAGTCTTACACTCATATCAGAAGAGAGTTAATTTAATTAATTTGATTATATCTAATAATAACTAGCATTTTAACTAGTTTTAAAGTCTGCTATCCTAAAAGGCAACTTAGGACTGCAAAAAAGTAGGTGGCTTAAAAGGATACGTGTCAAATTCGGTCACATCGTAAATTTTAAGTGCCTCTAAACATTGCTATATATATCTTTGAGAAGGTTTTCTTTAAAAGATATTTTTTATGAAAAGAAATTAATAAATCCCAGCAATTATTTGTCATTAAAAATGTCTCTACTTCTCACATTTTCTATCTTAATAGGTCTTTTATTCATTACTATTAGGGTCTAACTGCATATTTGGTCGTAATCGGCCACGGGCTGTAAATTTTTTTTAATTTTTTTATCTATGTAAGACTTTAACGACAAATACTTCCCATATTTTAGGTGGGTATCAATAATAGTCTTA